>JBBKVN010000438.1:0-3868 GCA_037968455.1 Rhodoferax sp. | reverse complement strand
CTGGGCAAAGACGACCCCGTTGGCAAGTTTTACAGCACCCTGATGCTGTTCATGGCTGCCATGCTGGGTATTGTGCTGTCCGACAATTTGCTCCTCATGATGGTGTTCTGGGAGCTGACAAGCATTTCCTCGTTTTTGTTGGTGGGGTACTGGAATCATCGGGCTGACGCCCGTGACGGCGCCCGCATGGCACTCACCATCACCGGCGGCGGTGGTTTGGCCATGCTCGGTGGCTTCGTTTTGCTGGGGCAAATCGCTGGCACCTATGAAATCAGTGACATGGTGGCCAATGCCGCGACCATTCAGGCTGATGCCAATTACCCCATCGCCTTGCTCTTGATTTTGGTCGGGTGCTTTACCAAAAGTGCGCAATTCCCCTTTCACTTCTGGTTGCCACAGGCCATGGCGGCGCCGACTCCAGTGTCCGCTTACCTCCACTCGGCCACCATGGTGAAGGCCGGTATCTTCCTGCTGGCCCGCCTGACACCAATCATTGGCGGCACGGAGCTCTTCACGGCCATCGTCTCCACCACCGGCTTGGTGACTGTGGCGTTTGCAGCCTTTATTGCGCTGTTTCGGCAAGACCTCAAGGGTTTGCTGGCGTACTCCACGATCAGCCACTTGGGCCTCATCACATTTCTCATCGGGCTGGGCTCGCCGCTTGCCGCGGTCGCCGCCATCTTTCATATATTGAATCACGCCACTTTCAAGGCGGCGTTGTTCATGACTGCCGGCATCATTGACCATGAAACCGGCACCCGAGACATGCGCAAACTGGGGGGACTTTGGCAACTGATGCCTTGGACCGCTACGCTGGCCATGACTGCCACCGCCGCCATGGCGGGCGTGCCGCTTTTCAATGGATTTTTGTCCAAAGAGATGTTCCTCACCGAGGCAGTCACCTTTGCCCAGGCCGGTGGATGGCGCTGGATCGTACCCACCGTCGCCACCTTTGCCGCCCTTTGCAGCGTCGCCTACTCGGCTCGGTTGGTGCACGACATTTTCTTCAATGGCCCGGCGCGAGATCTACCAAACCCTCACCCGCATGAGCCTCCCATGGGTATGAAGGCCCCGGTGATTCTGCTGGCGACTTTGTGCGTGGTGGTCGGGCTGTTGCCCGCGCTCACACTGGGCCCGTTGGTGCTGGTTGCCTCGACAGCCATGCTGGGCCATTCACCTCCAGAGTTCCATTTGGCAATTTGGCACGGATTCAATCTGCCATTGCTACTCAGCATGCTGGCGTTGGCGGGCGGCCTCATTTTTTACTTCCGAATCAATCGGAATAACCGCTTGCACAAACTGGACATCGAGCGCTGGTTTGGCCCACTCACGGGACTCAACGTGTTTTGGCGCTCGTCCGACGGTCTGTTTTCGCATGCAGGACGGCTGACTTCCCTGTTAGAGATTGGCTCACTGCAGCGCTATGTCGCCTGGATGCTCATGGCGGGCATGGTGGTTACCGTCTCCGGACTGGTGACCGGTGAAATGCCTCAAACCGGCTCGCGCGAGTTGTTGCCCGTGACATTGCCAGCGGTGGTGCTTTGGGGTCTGCTGCTATTGGCCAGTGGTTGGCTGGCGCTGCGTCATCACAACCGTTTGCAGTCGGTGGTCATTGCAGGTGTCATCGGCTTGGTCACGGCCCTAACCTTTGTTGGGTTCTCGGCCCCTGATCTGGCACTGACCCAGCTCAGTGTCGAGGTCGTATCCACCGTTTTGTTGCTCATGGGACTGGCGCTGCTTCCCGCCCAAACGCCAATGGAGTCTTCCACCACACGCAAAATCCGCGATGGATCTTTGGCGCTCATCGGCGGCGCAGGCATGGCTTGGCTCACCTGGATGATGCTCACCCGCGACCATGACTCGATTGCCTGGTACTTCTTGAACCAATCCGCCATTGCAGGCGGGGGAACCAACGTCGTCAACGTCATCCTGGTCGACTTCAGGGGCTATGACACTTTTGGCGAGATCACTGTTTTGGGCATTGCGGCTATCGGTGTCCTGGCCTTGATGGATGGCATGCGAACCCGCCGCCCTGGTGGCGATGATGCGGGCCGAACCTGGACATTTGCGAGCCAACCTCTCATGCTGCGCGTTGCCGCACGGGTGGTTCTGCCGCTGGCTTTGGTCGTTACCTTGTACATTTTTATGCGCGGTCACAACATGCCAGGTGGCGGATTCATTGCCGGACTCATCACTGCAGTGGCTCTGGTGCTGCAGTACATGGCTATGGGCCAGACCCGCGCCGAGGTGTTGCTGCATGCCGCTGGCGGACGTCGATTTGTCCGCTGGATTGGAATGGGACTGGGCATTGCTGGCCTGACTGGCGCTGGCGCCCTTGTTCTGGGGCAACCGTTTCTCACCAGTGCGCACGGCCACCCATTTGTGCCCCTGTTAGGTGAGTTGCCTCTGGCGACGGCGGCGCTGTTTGACCTCGGTGTTTACATCACCGTTGTGGGATCCACGCTGCTGACTATTGCTACTTTGGGTGCCGTTAGTCGTGCACCCAACGTGGCGCCGCGCAAGAAACAGGTGAAAGGAGTACAGGCATGAGTCTGGAATTTTTGGTGGCTACTGGCATTGGGGCCGTGACAACCAGTGGTATTTACTTGGTGCTGCGTGGACGCACCTGGCCGGTGGTTATCGGGCTGAGCTTATTGGGCTACGCCGTGAACCTGTTCATTTTCGCCATGGGTCGCCTGTGGCAGGATGCAGCCCCCATCCTCACCGCCACGGGCAAGGTGGCCGACCCCCTGCCGCAGGCCTTGGTACTGACCGCGATCGTGATTGGCTTTGCCACCACCGGCTTTGTCATTGAACTGGCTTTGCGAAGTCGGCATGAGAGCGGCACCGACCACGTTGATGCATTTGAACCTGGCAACACGACGCCAACTGCTGTTGAGGACGTCAAATGATCGAGTTCGTGACTACCTTCTTCGCCAGCCATTTGTCCGTCCTCCCGGTTATCCTCCCCTTGTTCACAGCAGCCGCCCTGTTGCTGATGGGCGACGGCGGCGGACAGGCCAGTCATGGCGGCTCAAAACTGCGCTTTAGCCGCTTGCTAAGCCTGACCTCGACGGTCATTGGCGCTCTGCTGGCCTGGAAATTAATGAGCAATGCGTCAACCGGGGCACTGTCCGTCTATCCTTTGGGTGGTTGGTCCGCGCCGTTTGGCATTGTTCTGGTAGTGGACAGACTGAGCGCGATGATGCTGGCCTTGACCTGGACCATTGCAGTTCCCGTGCTCTGGTACGCCACCGGGGGCTGGGACTCTCATGGTCGCTACTTTCATGCGCTTTTCCAGTTTCAGCTTATGGGCCTGTCCGGCGCTTTTGTCACCGGTGACCTCTTCAACCTCTTTGTTTTCTTTGAGGTCTTGTTGATCGCCTCTTACGTTCTACTGATCCATGGCCACGGGCGAGAGCGGTTCAAAGCCGGTTTGCACTATGTGGTTTTGAATCTGGTCGCGTCAGCCCTTTTTCTCATCGGCTTGGCCGTCATTTATGGGGTAGCAGGGACGTTGAATATGGCCGACCTCGCGATTCGCGTGGCGCAGTTGGCACCTCAGGAGGCGTCCTTATTTAAAGCGGGCGCTATGTTGCTGCTGGTCGTGTTTGGCCTGAAAGCGGCGATCGTGCCGCTCTACTTGTGGTTGCCCGGCACCTATGCCGCAGCCAGCGCGCCGGTGGCGGCCCTGTTTGCGATCATGACCAAGGTGGGGGTTTACAGCATCATCCGAGTACACGCCGGGATCCTGGGTGAGTCTGCAGGCCACGCTGCATTGGCGGCCGAACCCTGGCTGCTGCCAGTGGCATTAACGACCACCGTGCTTGGCGTATTTGGCGCGCTGGCGGCACACAGCTTGTCGCGC
>JBBKVN010000437.1:0-5918 GCA_037968455.1 Rhodoferax sp. | reverse complement strand
CTTGAACGACTTGAATACCCACATTCAGGCGAATGGACACCTATTGCGCCAGACGCCCTGCTTGGCCGACATGGCCATAGCGCCTTTCGTGCGGCAATTCGCGCACACCGATACGGATTGGTTTGCCGCGCAACCGTGGCCCGCTTTGCAGGCCTGGTTGGCTCAATTTGAAAATTCAGAGCTGTTCCTGCGCGCCATGCCCAAATTCGCGCCCTGGGCACCTGAGCAGGCTCTGGTTATCTTCCCGAATGCCAACTCACTATCAATTAGATAGCTGCTCGCGCAGGAGGGACGAGCGCTAGAGGCCAATTTTTCTTATATTTTTAGCGTCAAGCGCTCGCGTGCCGCTTGGTACTCACGCTTCAGTTGTGCAATGTAATCACCTGCCGATTGCACCTTGTTGACGGCACCAATGCCTTGTCCGCAACCCCAGATGTCTTTCCATGCTTTGGTTTTGTCACCGGCAAAGTTCATCTTGCTGGGGTCGCTTTCTGGCAGGTGATCGGGGTCCATGCCGGCATTGCGAATGCTGGGCGCCAGGTAGTTGCCGTGCACACCGGTGAACAGATTGCTGTAGACAATGTCGTCCGAGCTGCTGTCCACAATAGACTGCTTGTAGGCCTCTGACGCACGCGCTTCTTCTGTGGCAATGAAGGCAGAGCCAATGTAGGCAAAGTCCGCGCCCATGGCCTGCGCCGCCAGCACAGCGTCGCCGGTGGAGATGGAACCACTGAGCGCCACCGGGCCGTCAAACCACTGGCGAATTTCCTGTATCAAGGCAAACGGGCTTTTTACGCCCGCGTGACCACCGGCGCCGGCCGCCACGGCGATCAGGCCGTCAGCGCCCTTCTCAATCGCCTTGTGCGCGTGTTTGTTGTTGATGATGTCGTGCAGTACCACACCGCCGTACGAGTGTGCAGCGGCGTTGATGTCCTCGCGCGCACCCAGAGAAGTGATGATGATTGGCACCTTGTATTTCACGCACAGCGCCATGTCGTGCTCCAGCCGCTCATTGCTTTTGTGCACGATCTGGTTAATGGCAAATGGCGCCGCTGGATGATCCGGATGCGCCTTGTTGTGGGCTGCCAGCGCCTCGGTGATTTCAATCAGCCACTCTTCCAGTAGCTCCACTGGGCGGGCATTGAGCGCCGGCATGGCACCCACCACACCGGCCGTGCACTGGGCAATCACCAGCTTGGGATTGCTGATGATGAACAGCGGCGAGCCGATCACGGGAAAGGGCAAATTATTCAGAGGCGCGGGTAACTTGGACATGGATTCTTTCTAAAAGCAGGTCATCATTATTGGCAAAATAGGCCTCAATCCCATGTCAGATCAGCGACAACAGCTATCAAATGAGGAGTGATCGTTTTAGAAGGAATCCAGCGCCAACTCGGTCACGCTTTGGGCGCCGTCAACGATGGCGTCCCGCACCCCTGGCACTTTGGTCAGGTGGTGGTCGGCGTAAAAGCGAGCCGTGGTGATCTTGGCCTTCATGAACGCCACGTCGACACCGGCCGCGATTTGGTCTTGAGCCACCAGCAATGAGCGTCCCAACTGCCATCCGGCGACCAGGTTGCCGGCCAGCATGAGGTAAGGCACGCTGCCCGAAAACACCGCATTGGGGTTGGAACGCGTGTTGGCGGCCACAAAATTGACCACATCCAGAAACGCCTCGCGAGCGGCTTTCAGGCGCTTGGCCACCGCCAAGGCATCCGCGTCGCCGCGCTCAGTCAACAACGCTTCGGTGGCTTCAATCTGAGCGGCGAGTCCCTTGGCGACTTGACCGCCATCCCGCGCGGTCTTGCGCCCCACCAAGTCATTGGCCTGGATGGCTGTGGTGCCTTCGTAAATCGTCAAAATCTTGGCGTCGCGGTAGTACTGAGCCGCGCCGGTTTCCTCGATAAAGCCCATGCCGCCATGCACTTGCACGCCCATCGACGTCACTTCCAGGCTCATTTCAGTGCTGTAGCCCTTGATCAGCGGCACCAAAAATTCATAAAACGCCTGGTTCTGCTTGGCCGTTTCGGCGTCTGGATGGTTGTGGGCCGTGTCGTAAGCGGCGGCGGCGACCGTGGCCATGGCGCGGCAACCTTCGACATAGGATCGCATGGTCATCAACATGCGCTTCACATCAGGGTGATGAATGATGGCGGCAGCCGCTGGCTGCGATCCGTCCACAGGGCGACTCTGCACGCGGTCTTTGGCAAATGTGACGGCCTTCTGGTACGCCCGCTCTGCAATGGCAATGCCCTGAACGCCCACGCCAAAGCGTGCGGCATTCATCATGATGAACATGTATTCCAGGCCCCGGTTTTCCTCACCCACCAAAAATCCAGTGGCACCACCGTGGTCGCCAAACTGCAAAACCGCAGTGGGACTGGCCTTAATACCCAGCTTGTGCTCGATGCTCACGCAATGCACGTCATTGCGCGCACCCAGCGTGCCATCGGCATTGACGTGGAACTTGGGCACTACAAACAAGCTGATGCCTTTCACCCCTTCAGGGGCGCCAGAGGCGCGGGCCAACACGAGGTGCACGATGTTTTCCGCCATGTCATGCTCACCCCATGTGATGAAAATCTTGGTGCCAAACACCTTGTAGCTGCCGTCGCCCTGCGGCTCGGCGCGGCTGCGCACGGCGGCCAAGTCACTGCCGGCCTGCGGCTCGGTGAGGTTCATGGAACCAGTCCACTTGCCGCTCACCATGTTTTCAAGGTAGGTCGCCTTCAGCGAATCAGAGCCCGCTGTGAGCAAGGCCTCAATGGCGCCGTCAGTCAACAAAGGGCACAAAGCGAAGCTCATGTTGGCAGAGTTTTGCATCTCGCCCACGCTGGCACCAATCAACTTGGGCAAGCCCTGGCCGCCAAAGTCGACCGGGTGCTGCAAACCTTGCCAGCCGCCCTGCACAAATTGCGCAAACGCCTCCTTGAAGCCCGGCGTCGCGGTCACTTTACCGTCATGCCAACTCGAGGGGTACTTGTCACCTTCCCAGTTCAGGGGGCTCAAGACACCTTCATTGAACTTGGCTGCCTCTTCCAGTACTGCTTGTGCAGTGTCCAGACCGGCGTCTTCAAAACCAGGAAGTGTCGCAACTTGATCAATGCCAGCGAGGTGCTGGATGTTGAACATCATGTCTTTAACGGGGGCAACATAGCTCATGAAGAATCTCCTGACGAATGGGGAAAAGAGGCGTTTTGGCGGTTACCGGGGCGACTGGCTTGCGAAAACGCGAAAAAAAAGGGCATCGATCACGATGCCCTCGGTTCGACGGGCTTAGAGCGCCGCCACGAGTTCCGGCACAGCGACAAACAAGTCCGCTTCCAGTCCGTAATCGGCCACGGAGAAGATTGGTGCTTCTGGGTCCTTGTTGATCGCCACAATCACTTTGGAATCCTTCATACCGGCCAAATGCTGAATCGCTCCGCTGATGCCGCAGGCAATGTACAGCTGAGGGGCCACAATCTTGCCGGTTTGTCCGACTTGCCAGTCGTTGGGCGCATAGCCGGCATCAACGGCCGCACGGGAGGCACCCAATGCCGCACCCAGCTTGTCGGCCAGTGGCGTCATGACGTCGTTGAACTTCTCGGAACTACCCAAGGCGCGTCCACCGGAGACAATGACCTTGGCTGATGTCAGCTCGGGGCGGTCGTTCTTGGCGATCTCAGCCTTCACGAATACGGCTTTGTCACTGGCGGCAACAGCAGTCACTGTTTCCACGGCGGCAGAGCCACCAGTGGCAGCGGCCGGGTCGAAGCCAGTGGTGCGGACTGTGATCACCTTGACGGCGTCCAGACTTTGCACGATGGCAATGGCGTTGCCGGCGTAGATCGGGCGTTCAAACGTATCCGGGCTGTCCACCTGGGTGACGTCAGAGATTTGCCCCACATCCAGCTTGGCTGCCACGCGGGGTGCAATGTTCTTGCCGGAGGCAGTGGCTGGAAACACGATATGGCTGTAAGCCGAGGCCAATGCCAGCACTTGAGCGGCCACGTTTTCGGCCAGTCCGTGGGCAAAGCCTTCGCCTTCAACGTGCAAGACTTTGCTCACGCCGGCAATTTTTGCAGCGTCTGCCGCAGCAGCCGACGCGTTGGCGCCCGCCACTAGCACGTGAACATCACCACCGCATTTCAATGCGGCGGTCACGGTGTTCAAAGTTGCGCTCTTGATGGACGCGTTGTCATGTTCTGCAATAACGAGTGATGTCATGTTGGTGCTCCTCAGATGACTTTAGAAACGTTTTTCAGCTTGTCCACCAAGGTGGCCACATCGGGCACCATGATGCCGGCGCTGCGCTTGGCGGGTTCGGTGACCTTCAGTGTCTTGATGCGAGGTGTCACATCCACTCCCAGGTCTTCAGGTTTGAAGATGTCGAGTTGTTTCTTCTTGGCCTTCATGATGTTGGGCAAGGTCACGTAGCGTGGTTCGTTCAAGCGCAAATCAACCGTGACCACGGCGGGCAATGTCACCGAGATGGTTTCCAGGCCACCGTCCACTTCACGGGTCACCGATGCTTTGCCATCAGCCACTTCAACTTTGCTGGCGAAAGTGGCTTGTGGCAAGTCAGCCAAAGCGGCCAACATTTGGCCGGTCTGGTTGCAGTCATCATCAATGGCTTGCTTGCCCAGAAACACGAGGCCGGGCTGCTCTTTGTCAATCAGCGCCTTCAACAGCTTGGCGACAGCCAAAGGCTGCAACTCTTCTGCCGTCTCAACCAAGATGGCACGATCGGCGCCAATGGCCATGGCGGTACGCAAGGTTTCTTGGCACTGGGTCACGCCGCAAGAGACGGCAATGATTTCAGTAACGATGCCTTTTTCCTTCAAGCGAACCGCCTCTTCCACGGCGATTTCGTCGAATGGGTTCATGCTCATTTTGACGTTGGCGATATCAACACCAGTTTGATCCGATTTGACGCGGACCTTGACGTTGTAGTCCACCACGCGTTTGACTGCGACCAGGGCTTTCATTGTTTTGTCTCCAGATAGTTACGAATTCGACGAAAAACTCTTTGTGCACGCCAGCATTGATTGACGTGCACGTCAATCAGATGATTCTATGCCTTGCGGCTTGTCAGACTGGTCGTCTGCACGACATTGCAGCTCAAAACACAAAATAGAACGACCGTGCTTTTTATTGATTATAACGGGATGCCAGAGTAACTTTCAAGGACTGCGGGTGTGGACCACCCGTTGCGGGAAAGGAATCTCGATGTGGTGCTCACGCAGCGAGCGAAGAATCTCAAGGTTGATCAAAGACTTCAACCCATCGCTGCCGTTCTCGGGGTCAACAATCCAATAGCCCACTTTGAACTCCAGCCCGTCTGCACCAAAATTAATCAGCGTGACCGAAGGCGCAGGGTCCATCAGCACCCGGCTTTGGCTGGCCGCCGCCGTCCGCAGCAAAGACATCACCAAATCCACGTCGCTGTCATATGACACGGCGACCAAAGTGAACAGCCAGACCCGAGAATCAGACAGGGAGAGGTTTTCGACCCGAGTGATGATCAAAAGCTCGTTGGGAACTATGGACTCTCGCCCACCCAAAGAACGAATCACGGTGTAGCGCGCATTGATCTGCGTGATGACACCCTCAAAGTTGTCCACCCTTACGTTGTCACCAATGCGCATGCTGCGCTCCGCCAGAATGACAAAGCCGCTGACATAGTTTGAGGCCAGTTTTTGCAGGCCGAAACCGACCCCGACACCAATCGCGCCACCCAATACCGACAGTGCGGTCAGGTCAATACCTACAGCCGACAGCGCCAGCAATAGGCCTACGAACATCAACAAGGCACGGGTGGCGTTGCTGACGGCCTTTCTCAAGGACAACTCCCCACCGGTGGCGGCGCGAAGCAGGCGAGCTTCAATGGCCGAGGAAATCCAAAGCGCAATGATCAACACGGCACCCGCGGTCAA
>JBBKVN010000436.1:0-3478 GCA_037968455.1 Rhodoferax sp. | reverse complement strand
GATCACGCGCCAGGGCTCTGCCGCTGCCACGTGAACGACTTGCATGGCCACGCCTTCGCGAGTGGCAACGGCAGCAGCTTTGGCGTCCGCCGCGTCGTTGCTGGCCTGGAGTTCACGGGCACAGTCTTCTTCAGACGGACCGACATAAGCCTCTGCGAGAAAAACTGTGGCTTGCACCATGGGGATGCCCACGTGCAACATGATCATTTCAGCGCCGCATAACTTGCCCAGAGACACACCCGCCTCGATGGCTTTGTCAGCCACATCCGAGTCGTCGTTGGCAATCAGAATTTTTTTGTACATGGTGTTGTCCTTTCCGGTAGCGGGCCAATGAGCCCGCTTGAATCATAGCCCCCGAGGGGCGGGCCATGTCAAGGAAACAACCCTTGTCTTTGAAATGAAATAACAGGGGTTGCCAGGCTATTTGAGGGCCTCAAGCAACTCGGTTTCCAGCGCAATTTGCGTACGGTTGTGGCTCAAAGCGTCGCCTTGAATTAGAAAGGTGTCATCCACTCGTTCGCCCAAGGTTGCGATTTTGGCCAGTTGCAGATTGATCTTGTATTTGGCCAGCACGCGGGCCACGCCATACAAGAGTCCCACACGGTCGCTGCTGGCGATATTGAGCAACCAGCGCTGCGCTTTTTCGTCCGGACGAAGAGTGACGCGAGGGGCGATCGGAAAGCTTTTGACCCGGCGGGACACCCGGCCCCGACTCGGCGGGCCCAGCGGCCCGGTGTCGGCCACGGCCCGGCTCAACTCGCTTTCCACCATGCCGGTCAACTCCCGGTAATGGGTGGACAGGCCGGACGAGATGACTTGAAAGGTGTCCAGCGCATAGCCGTTGTTGGCCGTGTGCACCCGGGCATCCAGAATGCTGAGGTTGCTCCGGTCAAAGTAGCCGCAGATACGCGCAAACAAGTCGCTGCAATCGGGTGTGTAAACCAGCACCTGCAAGCCTTCTCCCAAGGGTGAGCGGCGGGCGCGAACAATGGTCATTCCCCGGCCAAAAAACCGGGATATTTGGCGCGTGTGCCAGGCAATATCACCCGCGTCGTGGCGCATGAAGTAGCCCACGTCCAGTGTGGCCCACAAAGCCTTGTGGGCTTCAAAGGGCAGGGCATGCAAGGCCAGTTGAATCAGCGCCTCGCGTTTGCGGGCGCCAACTTCGGCCTCGCGGCTCGGGGCCTGGCCGCCCAAGGCACGCAGAGTGAGTCGGTACAGGTCTTCCAGCAGCTTGCCTTTCCAGGCGTTCCAGACTTTGGGCGAGGTGCCACGGATGTCGGCTACGGTCAGCAGGTACAAGGTGGTCAGGTGGCGCTCGTCGCCCATGCGCTTGGCAAAGGCCTGAATCACGTCAGGGTCGCTAAGGTCTGATTTTTGGGCCACGCGGCTCATGGTCAGGTGCTCATGCACCAGAAACTCGATCAGGGTGGCATCTTCTTTCTCAATGGCGTGCTGTTTGCAAAAGCGCCGTACCTCTACCGCGCCCAGTTCGGAGTGATCACCCCCCCGGCCTTTGGCGATGTCGTGATACAGGGCTGCCACATACAATACCCACGGTCGGTCCAAACCTGAGGCCAATTGTGAGCAAAACGGGTATTCGTGCGAGTGTTCGGCAATAAAGAAGCGCCGAATATTGCGCAACACCATCAGAATGTGCTGGTCCACGGTGTAGACGTGGAACAGGTCATGCTGCATTTGCCCCACGATCTTGCGAAACACCCAAAGATAGCGTCCGAGCACCGAGGTTTGGTTCATCAACCGCATGGCATGGGTTATGCCGTCTGGCTCCATCAGAATGGCGCGGAAGGTGGCCCGATTCACCGGGTCGTTGCGGAAATTGCTGTCCATCAGGCCGCGCGCATTGAACAGGGCGCGCAGTGTTCTCGTTGACAGGCCTTTAACCCCGACCGTGGTTTGGTAGACCAAAAAGGTTTCCAGAATGGCGTGCGGCTCGCGCTGGTAGAGGTCGTCACTGACGACATCGATCATGCCGCCTTTCTCGTTGAACCGGTCGTTGATTCGCTGGGGTTCGCGTTCGCTGGGGTTCAGCCGCTCGTTGATATTGAGCAGCAAAATCTGGTTCAACTGGGTCACCGCTTTGGCCGACCAGTAGTAGCGGCGCATCAGGGCCTCACTGGCGCGCACGGGCAAACGGGCGCCGTCTGGTGCGACGGAGCTGTAGCCAAAAGACTCTGCCACCGCAGTTTGCAAGTCAAATACCAACCGGTCTTCCCGACGGTGGGAAATGATGTGCAAGCGCGCACGAATCAGGTGAAGCAAGGCCTCATTGCGTTTGAGCTGGCTGACCTCAAACGGGGTGGCCAGGCCGTTCTTTGCCAAGGCGTCCCAGTTGCCGCCAAACCCGGCGGCTTTGGCGGTCCAGAGAATCACTTGCAGGTCGCGCAGGCCGCCTGGTGACTCCTTGCAATTGGGCTCGAGGGCGTAGGGAGTGTCTTCAAATTTGTGGTGGCGCTGGCTCATTTCCAGCGTTTTAGCCACAAAGAAGGCCTTGGGGTCTAGCGCGGCGTAAAACCGCGTTTGAAAGTCGGCATACAAATCGGCATTGCCCGTGATCAGGCGGGACTCAATCAGCGACGTTTGCACCGTCACGTCGTTGGCGGCCTCAGCCAGGCATTCGCTGACCGATCGAACGCTGGAGCCGATTTCCAGACCGGCGTCCCAGCAACTGCCGATGAATGTCTCAATTTTTTCCTTGAGGGTCTCGTCGTCTTCTGGCGCCTTGTCATCGGGCAGCAAAACCAACACGTCAACATCGGAATGGGGAAACAGCTCGCTGCGGCCAAAACCACCGACAGCGGCCAGTGCCAAGGGACTTGCCAAACCGGCCTGGCTCCAGAGTGTTTTCAGCGTGGTGTCGGCCAGGGAAGACAGCTGACGCAATGTCGTATTGACGCCACGGGTGGAGGTGTTGGGGGAGGCCAAGGCGAGCAACACCTTGGCCTTGTCGGCGCGGTAGTGAGCGCGCAATTCGATGGGATCAGTCATGCGCAGGGCTCGCGGCGAGTTGGCAGGTTTAGGTCGTGACGGGCGTTGCCAAGGGAACAAAAGCGGGAATCGGCGGGCTGCCTGCAGACAAGGTGAGTACTTCGTAGCCGGTTTCTGTCACCAACACCATGTGCTCCCACTGTGCCGACAGGGAGCGGTCTTTGGTGACGATGGTCCAGCCGTCGCCCATTTCCTTGATTTCCTTGCGCCCAATGTTCAGCATGGGCTCGATCGTGATCGTCATGCCGGCCTTGAGTTGGTCGAGTGTGCCGGGTTTGCCGTAATGCAGGATCTGCGGATCTTCATGAAACTTGCGACCAATGCCATGGCCGCAAAACTCGCGCACCACGCTCAAACCGTTGCCTTCGGCGAAAGTTTGAATGGCGTGGCCAATGTCGCCCAGATAAGCGCCGGCTTTGACCTTGACGATGCCGTGCCACATGGCCTCATACGTCAACGCGCAAAGCCG
>JBBKVN010000435.1:0-2712 GCA_037968455.1 Rhodoferax sp. | reverse complement strand
AGGCCGCCAAACCAGTTGCCAAGGTGGCTGCAAAGCCAGCAGTGGAAAAGGCTGTCAAAACCAAGAAGGCCAAGTTGGTGCGCGACAGCTTTACCATCCCCAAGCCCGAATACGACATTCTGGCCAGCCTCAAGCACCGCGCGGGCAAGCTGGGCAATGCCGTGAAGAAAAGCGAGTTGATTCGCGCCGGTATCAAGGCCCTGGCGGCCATGGCCGATGCAGGTTATGTGGCTGCTTTGAAAATGGTTCCCACCATCAAGACCGGGCGCCCTTCCAAGCGCTAAAGGTGAGCCTGCAAGCCGTCGAAAGTCGGCTTGACAGATGCAGGGCGGTCGCTGCCAGTGACCGCCCTTTTTTTGCGTCGATCCATCAAGAGTCTCCATGAACAAAGGGAATTGCGCCATTGTTCAGGGCCAAGGTGTCAATGGTGTGACGCTCGCGCTGTTTGGGTGGTTTGCTATCAATGTGAGAGCTTATCCCGCCGGTGGATCGGGCGCTACAGCCCATTTTGACGCTCAACTATTGAGGTGCTGAATCAAAGCGGGCAACGGGTTGGGTGTGACGCGCTCAGCGCAATATTGATGTGTGTCAAAACGGCGGCGCCCGGTCAGCCGCAAGATGAAGGGCTAAACCCAAGGAGGAGACTGACATGCCTGTGACCGATTACATCCGCTGGTTCCGTGAACTCTCACTGACTGATTTGCCGCTTGTGGGGGGTAAGAACGCGTCCCTGGGCGAGATGTTTCAGCAACTCACCCCCTTAGGCGTGCGCGTGCCTGACGGTTTTGCCGTCACCGCGCCCGCCAACAAAGACGCCCTGGACGCCGCCGATGCTTGGCCTGAGCTGCACCGCTTGCTGGACAAGCTGGATAAAACTGATGTGACGGCACTGGCCAAAGTAGGGGCCCGCGCGCGGGAAATTGTCTACGGCGCGCCCATGCCCAAGGCGGTGGAGCAACAGGTGCGCGAAGCCTGGCGCACGCTGAAGGCGGCCAGTGGTGACGATTTGAGCGTGGCGGTGCGCAGCTCCGCCACTGCTGAGGACTTGCCCACCGCCAGTTTTGCCGGCCAGCATGACACCTACCTCAATATTCAAGGCGAAGAGATGCTGATTGACGCTGTCAAGCGCTGTCAGGCGTCGCTGTTTACCGACCGGGCTATTTCTTACCGCATTGACAACGGCTTTGATCATTTCAAGGTGTTTTTGTCGGTGACGGTGATGCAAATGGTGCGCAGCGACCAAGCCTCCAGCGGCGTGGTGTTCACCATCGATACTGAGTCGGGCCACCCGGATGTGGTGTTCATCACCGGCGCGTGGGGGCTGGGCGAAAACGTGGTGCAGGGCACCGTGGATCCAGACGAGTTTTATGTGCACAAGCCCACCTTCAAACAAGGCTTTCGCAGCGTGCTGAGCAAGTCGCTGGGTGATAAGCAGGTGCAAATGGTTTATGCACCGGGGCGCACCCGCGAGCCCGTCATCAACCGGCCCACACCCAAGGCGGACCGCAAGCGTTTTTGCCTGAGCGACGCTGACGTGCTGGTGCTGGCCGACGCCGCCATCAAAATTGAAGACCATTACAGCGAGTTGGCCGGCATGCGCCGGGCCATGGATATTGAGTGGGCCAAGAACGGGCCGGATGGCGAGATTTTTATCGTGCAGGCCCGCCCTGAAACCGCGATTTCCCAGCGCAATGCGTTGATGTTGGAGGAATACGTGCTGGACGGCACCGCTGCTGTGCGCGTCACCGGCCGGTCGGTGGGCGCCAAGATAGCCACCGGCAAGATTCGGGTGGTGAACAGCGCTACTCAATTGGCCGCGTTCAAGCCGGGCGAGGTGCTGGTGGCCGACACCACCACGCCGGACTGGGAGCCGGTGATGAAAACCGCTGCTGCCATCGTGACCAACCGGGGCGGGCGCACCTGCCATGCAGCCATCGTCGCGCGAGAGTTGGGTATTCCGGCCGTGGTGGGGGCTGAGCACGCCAGCGAGGTGCTGAAAGACGGCGAGTTAGTGACGGTGTCCTGCGCAGAAGGCGCAGTGGGCCGGGTTTACGAAGGCGCAGTCGAGTTTCACAAACTGGTGACTGACTTGACGGGTTTGAAGCGCCCTCATACTCACATCATGGTGAATCTGGGCAACCCGGAGCTGGCGTTTCAGGTCAGCCAGATGCCGTGTGATGGTGTGGGCTTGGCGCGCATGGAGTTCATCATCAATGAGCACATCAAGGTGCACCCCATGGCGGTGCTGCACCCCGAGCGCATCACCGACGCGGCGGAGCGCGCCAAGGTGCAAGCCCTGTCGGTGGGTTATACCGACGGGGCTAGCTACTTTGTTGAAAAACTGGCCGAGGGTGTAGGTACCATCGCGGCAGCCTTCTATCCGCGCCCCGTCATCGTGCGCCTGTCAGACTTCAAGAGCAACGAATACGCCGCGCTCATGGGCGGGCGTGATTTTGAGCCGCATGAAGAAAACCCCATGATTGGTTTTAGGGGCGCAGCGCGTTACATCCACCCCGCCTACGCGGAAGGCTTTGCGTTGGAATGCGCCGCCATGTTGCGGGTGCGTGAAACCATGGGGCTGACCAACCTCAAACTCATGGTGCCGTTTTGCCGCCGTCTGGAGGAGGCCCGCCAGGTATTGGCAGCGATGGAAAGCCATGGCCTCAAGCGCGGCGAAAACGGGTTGGAGGTTTATGTCATGTGCGAGATTCC
>JBBKVN010000434.1:0-3737 GCA_037968455.1 Rhodoferax sp. | reverse complement strand
GACGGTGACTTTGCTGCTGGAATACGCCAAAAGCGCCTTGCGGCCCACAGTGGCTTTTCCTTATGCTGTGCTGTTGGTCTTGTCGATTTATCTGTAGCGGCCATGGCGGGGCGGGCAACGCGGCACTGACATAGACTGACGGGGATTCGTCACTCCACCGAAAGGCTCCCGTGCACTACCGCAATCTTGGCAACAGCAATTTGAAGGTGTCCGCCCTGTGTCTGGGCACCATGATGTTTGGTGACCAGACCGCCCAGCCTGAGGCGGCGGCCATCGTGGCAGACGCCCGCGCCAATGGCGTGAACTACATCGACACCGCCGACGTGTACACCAAAGGCGCCTCAGAGACGATGGTGGGCGATTTGCTCAAAGGGCAGCGCCAGGACTGGGTGTTGGCCACCAAGCTGGGTAATACCATGTCCGATCAGGTGAACCAGGGTCACTATTCCCGCAGCTGGATGCTGCGCGAGGTCCACGCCTCACTGTCGCGCCTGCAAACCGATTACGTTGACATTCTTTACCTGCACCGCGACTACAACGGCATGAACCTGGAGGAGCCGTTGCGCGCGCTGGACGCCATGTTGCGCAGCGGCCAGATTCGCTATTGGGGCGTGTCCAACTTTCGGGGCTGGCGCATTGCCGAGATGGTGCGCCTGGCCGGCCAGATGGGCATGCCCGGGCCGGTGGTGTGCCAGCCTTACTACAACCTGCTCAACCGCATGCCCGAAGTCGAGGTGTTGCCGGCCTGCGCCCATTACGGCATCGGCGTCACGTCTTACAGCCCCATTGCCCGGGGCGTGCTCACCGGCAAGTACCCGCCGGGTCAGGCTCCTGATCCGGCGACCCGCGCCGGCCGTGCCGACAAGCGCATGGCGGAAACCGAGTTCCGGGAGGAATCGCTGGTGATTGCGCAGCATTTGAAAGAACATGCTGAACGCCAGGGCATCACGGTGGCGCAATTTGCCACGGCCTGGGTATTGGCCAACCCAACGGTCAGCTCGGTCATTGCGGGCCCGCGCACACTCAAACAGTGGCAAGACTACCTGCCCGCACTGGACTACGCAGTGACGCGGGAGGACGAGGCGCTGGTGGATGGTTACGTTTCGCCTGGCCATTCGTCAACGCCTGGATACACCGATCCCGCCTATCCGCTCAATGGGCGCTGCCGGGTGTTTTAGCGTGTTTGGATGCTGTTATGCGCTCATGCAATCCGCGCATAATCCCATTCCATGGAAACCAAATGGCTTGAAGATTTTGTGAGTTTGGCTGAAACCCGCAGTTTCAGTCGCTCCGCGCAATTGCGTCACGTGACCCAGCCCGCATTCTCTCGGCGCATTCAGTCGCTGGAAGCGTGGGCGGGTACGGATTTGGTGGACCGCAGCAGCTACCCCACCCGGCTCACGCCGGCGGGGGAGACGTTGTATGACCAGTCACTGGAAATGTTGCAGTCGCTGCAAAGCACCCGCGCCATGTTGCGCGGCCACACGGCGGCCGGGCGTGATGTGATTGAGTTCGCGGTGCCGCACACCTTGGCCTTCACTTTTTTTCCGGCCTGGTTGTCCAATCTGCGTGAAAAATTCGGACCCATGAAAAGCCGCTTGATTGCCCTCAACGTGCATGACGCCGTGATGCGTCTTGTAGAGGGCAGTTGCGACCTGCTGATTGCCTATCATCATCCTTCTCAGCCTTACCAACTGGACGCAGAGCGCTATGAAATGGTGAGTTTGGGAGAGGAGGTTATTGCCCCCTACGTGAAGCCTGATGCCGATGGTGCACCGGCCTATTTGCTGCCGGGCCGGCCCGGCCAACCGCTGCCCTATTTGGCCTACGCGCCGGGGGCCTATTTGGGGCAGATGGTGGACTTGATCCTCAAGGGCTCGGGCACGGCCATTCACTTTGACCGGGTGTACGAGACCGACATGGCGGAGGGGCTGAAGGCCATGGCGCTTGAGGGGCATGGCATTGCCTTCTTGCCGCACAGCGCGGTCAAGAAAGACCTGCGCGCCAAACGACTGATCAGTGCCCTACCGCCCGGGTTGACCAATCTGCAGATCACCATGGAAGTGCGCCTGTACCGGGAGCGGCCAACCACCCGCGAGCCGGGCAAGTCCGGCGTGCAGACCAATCGCAATGGTGCGCCCAGCGCCAAGCGCAATGCGCAGTCGCTGTGGGAGTTCTTGCTGACCCAGCCGCCCGCCATTTGATTGAGACCTTTTCGTTTTCTATTTGGGACAATTCCCCCATGACACAAACCCTTCAAATCACCCGCCCCGACGACTGGCACTTGCATGTGCGCGATGGCGACGCGCTCAAAACCGTGGTGCCGCACACCGCCGCCCAGTTCGGCCGCGCCATCATCATGCCCAACCTGCGCCCGCCGGTGACGACGACCGAGGCCGCGCTGGCCTACAAGGCGCGCATTCAGGCTGCCGTGCCGCAAGGCGTGCAGTTTGAACCGCTGATGACGCTGTACCTGACCGACAACCTGCCTGCCGACGAAATTGCCCGCGCCCATGCCGCCGGCATCGTCGCCGCCAAGTTGTACCCCGCCGGTGCCACCACCAACAGTGACGCGGGCGTGACTGATTTGCGCAAGACCTACAAAACGCTGGAAGCCATGCAGCGCGCCGGCATGTTGCTGCTGGTGCATGGCGAGGTCACCTCCAGCGACATCGACCTGTTTGACCGGGAAGCCGTGTTCATCGACACCCAGCTGATTCCATTGCGCCGTGATTTTCCCGAACTCAAAATTGTGTTTGAGCACATCACCACCAAAGACGCAGCGCAATATGTGGAGTCGGCGGACGAGTTCACCGCGGCTACCGTCACCGCCCATCATCTGCTGTACAACCGAAATGCCATCTTCACCGGTGGCATTCGGCCGCACTATTACTGCCTGCCGGTGCTCAAGCGCGAGTCGCATCGCCTGGCACTGGTCGAGGCGGCCACCAGTGGCTCTGCCAAGTTTTTTCTGGGCACCGACAGCGCGCCACACCCGGCGCACCTGAAAGAGCACGCCTCGGGCTGCGCCGGTTGCTACACCGCCCACGCTGCCATGGAGTTGTACGCCGAAGCCTTTGACTCAGTGGGCGCCTTGCCCCAGTTGGAGGCCTTTGCCAGCTTCAATGGCGCTGACTTTTATGGCCTGCCCCGCAACACCGGCACCATCACCCTGGCGCGGGAAAGCTGGACGCCACCCGAGAGCTATGCCTTTGGCGAGGCGCAGCTCAAGCCGCTGCGCTCCGGTGAGTCCTTGCCCTGGAAACTGATCGCCTGAAGCAACACGGCGCCTTTGATCTTTGGCCGCCCCACAAGGAGTTAACGTGAACATCTTTTTGATTGATGCCGATAACCTGAATTCGGGCGCCTGGATTGACGAGGCGTTTCGCGTGCTGCAAGAGTCAGAGGGTCCGCTGCCCGTGCGCCGGGCCTATGGCAGCTCTGACAACCTGAAGAACCTGGCCGACGTGCTGCGCGTCTGGGCGGTGCGGCCGTTTGTAAATTTGGCGTTGACCAAAAACACCACGGACATTGCCTTGGCAGTGGACGCCATGGAGTTGGCTTGCCAAAGTCCGCCCCCTAGGTTGGTGGTGATTGGCTCCGGCGACGCCGACTTTTTGCCGCTGGTGGTGCGACTGCGTGAACGCGGCATCCGCATGGTGTGTGTCTCCGAGCGCAGCAAGATGGGCCGCGAGGCCGTGTCGGCTTATGACCGCGTGATTCTGGTGGGGCCGGCG
>JBBKVN010000433.1:0-4387 GCA_037968455.1 Rhodoferax sp. | reverse complement strand
GTCGCGTCAATGTCAAACAAGACCTCCACAGGCTTGTTGCCCACATTGGTGGAGAGAATCACCGACAAGTCCCGCATCAGGTGGTCGATGCGGAAGGGCTGCAAGTCCAGCGACATTTTCCCGGCCTCTATTTTTGAGAAGTCCAGAATGTCATTCAGCAGGCCTAGTAGAGACGTCGCGGCGCGGTGGGCTTTGTAGGCGTAATCGAGTTGACGCGAGGACAGCGTTGTCTGTTGAAGTAAGGTGAGCATGCCCAGAATGGCATTCATGGGCGTGCGAATTTCGTGGCTCATGTTCGCCAGAAACTGGCCCTTGGCGGCTGTCGCTGCCTCCGCGGTTTCCTTGGCCTCGCGCAGCCAGTTTTGATAGTCTTTCTCGGCGCTGATGTCCTGACTGACGCCCAGATAACCCGAGCATTGTCCCTGCGCATCGGTCAATTGGGTGACCACCAGGGTGACGGGAAAGCGGCTTCCGTCTTTTCGCAAGTAGCTCCACTCGGCTTTCTTGCCCAGCATGGCGGGATCCAGCAAAACTTCAAAGCCGGTGACGACGCGCCCGACTTGGGTCGACAGCAGGGCCGCCCGGCTCTCTACCTCATCAGGGTCATGGATCAACTCGGGTGTGTAGCGCCCCACCAGGTCGTCGGCCACATAACCGAGCATGCGTTCGGCGCCTTTGTTGAACAATGAGATTAGGTTGTCAGTACCAATGGTGATGATGCCAACCTCCGTCGCGGCATCCAATACCGACTGCAACATGTTGGTGGTTCGGGCTATTTCGGCCTCGGCTTGTTTGCGCTGGGAGATGTCGGCATACGTTGTGACGAAGCCACCGCCCGGCATCGGCGCCCCCCGAACCTCCAGGGCCATTCCGTTCGGTCGAACACGCTCAAACACATGCAGTTGCGGGTGCTTGGCACGCTCCAGAATGGTTTGTATCGCCTGCTCCTGGTCCTCCGGGCCGTACTCGCCTCGTTCGGCGTTGAAGCGAATGATTCGCTCAAATGACGTGTCTCCGTTGAGAAACAAGTCGTCCGGAAAGCCTAGATTGGTTTGGAAAAGCTGATTCTTGGCAATCAGGTTCAACTGGCCGTCAAATGCACTCAGGCCCACGGGGACGTTGTCCAAAATGCTTTGCATGATGGTATTGGTGCGTTGCAGCTTTTCCTCGTAATCTTTTTGTGCAGATATATCAAGGTGGATTCCTGAAACCCATAACACCTTGCCGTCAGCCGTGCGAGCAGTCACCGTGCCCCGGGTCTGGATCCAGACCCAGTGACCCAAGCGGTGGCGCATGCGCAGCACGGTGTCGTAGTGTTCGATTTCGCCCTGGACATGTTGGTCCATTAGCGCCGTGGCCTTCTGGAGATCACCAGGCTCGCAGTGCTCCTGCCAGGTTTTCAAACTGATCGGTTCCAACTCTTGCGTGGTGTAGCCAATCATGGTCGCCCACAATTCATTGACCTCGACCTGATCGGTTTGAATATTGAGCGCCCAGGTGCCGGCGTTGGTTCCGGCAATGATTCGCTGCAGGCGCTCTCGCTCCTCGGCCAACGCTTGTTGCGCGAGCACCGCCGCCGTGACGTCGGTTCGAATGGAAATATACCGCTCAATGTCGCCGGATTCATTCACATAGGGTGCAATCAAAGTGTCCACCCAGTATTCGGATCCGCCCTTGGTTTGGTTGCAGACCAGGCCCCGCCAAGGGTAGCCGGAGGAAATGGTGCTCCACACGGCAGACCAGAACGCGTCGTCCTGACGGTTGGACTTGATGATTCGGTGGTTGTGGCCAATCAACTCGTCATTGCGGTATCCACTGACCTCGGAAAACCGGTCATTGGCATAGGTGATGGTGCCGGCGGGGTCCGTCACTGAGACCAGAGAGTGCTGGTCAATGGCACTCATCAGGGTTTTGGAATCGCGCAAGGATTGGGCGAGCCGCTGGTTGGTCGTCTTTTGTTGAGTGACGTCAGTGGCTATGGCAACGTGACCCGTAAACGCGCCGTCCATGGCGTACTCGGGCTGTAATTCCAGGTCTAGCCAGACCGGCTTCCCCTGTTCATTGGTCTTCGAGAACGTGTGGCAAAAACTGGTTTGCTGCGTCACAGCAACCCGCAGCGCCTCGCGCTGCTCCGGTGCATTCAAATCGGCTTTGAACAGGTCTTCAAACGTTTTGCCCGTCGTATCACCACTCTCCAAACCAAACACCCGGTTGAACGCGACATTGGCCCATTCAATTTTTTGATCCGTCCCACAAATCGCAACCAAATGAGAGGTGTGTTGGATGACCTGGGCCATCCGCGCCAGATCGCGGGTAAGGACACCTGCCTGGCGTCGTGCGCGGTCCCGACCGATGAGCACCAGCCAGGTGATGTAAGCCAAAAGCAGGCTCAGGCCGGCGCCCACAGTCGCCACCAGTTGAGGTGTGGCCCGGTCAATGCTGGCGTCAAACAGGGCGCTGCTGCCAGCGCGAAGCAGCAGGGGGTTGCCGCCAATGAAGACGGTTCGCGTCTGATGAAATGCGCGGCTTGATTTGAAGTTTGTCGGCTCGATGTGGCCGCTGGTGCCGACCACCTTGGTGTGAGACGAGAAAACAACCTTTTGACTGACCCCGCCCAAGGTGTCGTCAAGCTCAAAGTCAATGTCGCCGTAGGTTTCATTCGCAGCCTTTCTCAGCAACTCGTTGGCGACCAGTGGGGAGTAAAAAATACCGGTCAGCGCGGCCCGACGCTCGCGGCCAGTGGACGGCGCCTTTCCGCCGGCATACACCGGCATGAGGTAGAGAAACCCAGCGCCTCGCTGGCCATCCTGCACCAGGGTGATGGATCCGGTCAGGCTGGGAATCCCGGAGCTGATGGCTCGCTCTACCGCCTCACGGCGAACGGCCTCGGCCCCAACGTCCAAGCCTTGGGCCGCCAAATTGGTCGCCAGCGGCTCGATGTACTTGGTGACGTACATCTCCTCCTCATCGCCCTGGGTTTTTACGGTGAAGTCGGAGGCCTGATCCGCGCGCTCCCCCGCTTCAAATTCTTGCAGGTCTGAGCGCAAAACCCGTTCAATATAGCCAAACCCTCGCACCCCCGGAAACTCTTTGAACATGTCGCGAGCATTGACATAGGCGCGGAAATTGTCTCTGCGCATGGTGCCGCGCAGTGATGCGCTGGCCTGCACGCCAATAGCCGCTCTAAGGCCCAAAAGAGGTTGTTGAAATTGTTCGACGATCGAGGCCTGAATGCGGTCGAAATCGCCGTTGAACTTATTCCTGGACTCGACCTCAATGCGCGAGCGACTGGTGTCGACGGCCGCCGCCGTCAGGATCAGCCCAATGATCAAAGCACTCGCGCTCCACAGTAGTGTCGGAGAGACAAGCTTCAACAGGCGTTGACGGAATGGGCTGCGCATAGGCGGTCTTGTCTCTCGGATCTTTTGGCGTCGGCCATTATCAACCTGTTGCTGCCATGTAACCACTTCCGTGCCAGAATGGAAATCTAAACACAAGGAGACACTGTTATGCCCCGTCGCGCCACCAAAATCGTCGCCACTCTTGGCCCCGCTTCCAGCGATCCAGATCTGTTGGAGAAGATGATTCGCGCTGGGGTAAACGTGGTGCGGCTGAATTTCAGCCACGGTGTCGCTCAAGACCACATTGACCGGGCCCGACAGGTCCGCGAGGTGGCACAGCGCGTGGGGCGCGAAGTCGCCATCATGGCGGATTTGCAGGGCCCCAAGATCCGGGTCGGCAAGTTTGCCGAGGGCAAGGTGTTTCTGGAGCCCGGTCAGAAGTTTGTGCTGGATGCCGCGCGTACCGAGTTGGGCGACATTGATGCCGTGGGCCTGGATTACAAGTCTTTGCCACGCGAGGTCAAGGCCGGTGATATCTTGTTGCTGAACGATGGGCTGATTGTTATTACGGTGGATGCGGTCAAGGGCGAAGCGGTTCACACCACAGTCAAGCTGGGCGGGGAGTTGTCCAACAACAAGGGCATCAACAAACAGGGGGGCGGATTGACGGCCCCTGCGTTGACGGCCAAAGACATGGACGACATTCGCACGGCCATGAGTTTCCAGGCCGATTACGTGGCCGTGAGCTTTCCCAAGAACGCAACTGACATGGAAATGGCGCGCCAGTTGTGTAACGTGGCGGCGGCCGAATTCAACCACAAGCCGGGGCTGATTGCCAAAATCGAGCGTGCCGAAGCCATTCCCCGTCTGGAAGAGATTTTGCTGGCCAGTGACGGCATCATGGTCGCCCGGGGCGACTTGGCCGTTGAAGTGGGTAACGCCGCTGTTCCTGCATTGCAAAAGCGGATGATCAAACTGGCGCGCGAGCATGACCGTTTTGTCATCACTGCCACCCAGATGATGGAGTCCATGATCACCAACCCGGT
>JBBKVN010000432.1:0-3601 GCA_037968455.1 Rhodoferax sp. | reverse complement strand
GGCCGCGTATTCCCGAAGCGCCTCTCTTTCCACCGCGCCTTTCGCCTCGGCAAGGCCGAGTCCTGTCGCATTTCGCAGCAGTTTGATCGCCTCCATTTTGTTGCCGCGCCTCATCGCGTCTGAGACGTCGTCGGGAAGAAGATGAAAAGATCGCTGCATTTCGAACCTGTTTGTAGCGCCCCCAAGAAGGCTTAGATGGTTTTAACAATCAACGTCTGTCTGCCGCGCGGCCGCACTGAGAGGGTCAGATTATGTCCTTGCCTCTGCCTCTGACACCTCACCGTGCAGCACTTTCGCGCTCACTTTTTTCGGCCTCACCAAGACGCAAATCGTAGAATCCCCTCGCCAGCCCCCATAGGCTGGCAGCGTTCTCAGGGCGGGGTGAAATTCCCCACCGGCGGTATATGTGAGTCATTGCAGGAGCCCGCGAGCGCTCGGCACTAGCAAGAGCTGTTGTCGAGGTCAGCAGATCTGGTGCGATGCCAGAGCCGACGGTCACAGTCCGGATAAAAGAGATCGCGATAGTCTCGGCTGCCGCTTGCTTGCACTTGGCAGCCGTGTGTTCGCGCGCCCTGATTCTGGTCCTCCGTTACTTGATAGGAAATCCATGAATCAGACCTCCACCGCTCCCGTGTCCCATGCAGGCCACGACCCGGCAGTTAAAAATCAGACACGTATCGCGTTTATCTCGTCGTCATGGCACCGTGAAATTGTTCATATGGCGCGCGATGCGTTACTTGACGAGTTCGATCGAAGCAAAGTCCCCCGAAGTCAAGTCGATCAATTTGAAGTGGCCGGGGCTTTCGAGATCCCGCTGTACGCGAAAAGGCTGGCCCAAACCGGTCGATACGACGCCATCGTTGCTTGCGGCCTGGTCACCAACGGAGGTATTTATCAGCACGAATTTGTTGCTTCTGCGGTCATCGACGGCCTCATGCGAGTGCAGCTTGAAACAGATGTTCCCGTCCTATCGGCCGTCCTGACGCCCCGGGATTTTCATGAGCACGAAGACCACCATCGCTTCTTCCGGGAGCATTTTGTCAAGAAAGGCGTCGAAGTGGCTCGCGCGTGCCTGAGCACCATTGCCGGGTTACGGGAAATCGCTGCCTCAACTGACATCTAAACGAAATGGCCGGGAGCTTGGTACCCCGGCCAACCTGCAGACGATAATTTGGATGCCCTATTGCTCTCGGCGAAACCAGTAGCAATTTGGAAGCTGAGGCATTCCAATGCTCTCGTAGAAACCAACGGCTTCGGGCACTGAACTCAAGATCAGGCTCACGTTGGGCCCAATATGTTTTTTCGTGGCATCAATCAAACCTGTGCCAATTCCATGGCCCTTAAAGTCTTGATGGACGGCCAAATCTGACAAAAAGCAGCAAAACACCCTGTCGGTGACCGATCGCGCGATGCCCACCAAGACGCCATCCACTCTGGCCGTCACGGTCAAATTGGAGTTTTTCAACATCGCTTCAAGCCGAGGTAGATCGTCCACCGGACGTCAAGAGTCCAAAACAGATGACAAGAGCAAGGCTCGAAACTCCTCAACCTGACAAGTGGTTTCGGCTTGGTATTTTGGATGGGTCATAGCACTCCTTCTTTGTCAGGTCATCCCGCCCAAGGCAGGAATCACAACACTGCTATCGCCCAAACAACTTCTTAAGCCCCTCACCCACCTTGTCACCCACCGATGCACCGGCACCGGTGCCCACACCGGGCATCAACACGGTGCCAATGGCAGCGCCAATCAGGGCGGAGCGGGATAGATTGACTTACGGGGCGTCCAGCGTGCCACCGACTTCCAGGGGCACACCCACGGCACCGCCCAACTGACTGGCCGCCAGATTAACGCTGACCTGCCCGCTCAAGGCCCGATTGGCCGCCACTTTCACCTGTCCCGTGGCGCTCAACATGCCCGAACTGGCCACCAGATTGCTGAGCTGAATGACGCGCCCCTGGGTGTTCACTTGTCCGGCCAGTACGTCCAGCGTGGTGGTTCCGCCGCGACTGGTGCCCACGGTTTTAACGGCCTTGGCCAAATCAATACCATGCAACACGGCGTCCTTCACGGTGAATTGGCTTTGGGTTTTCAACACGTCAGACAGATCATCGATTTGACTAGTGCGAGCTGACAGCGTGGTGCTGGCGTCCAAGCGGCCGCTCAAAACGGGGGTGGCTGCCGTGCTGAGCGCGGCGACTTCGACACCCTTGATTTCCAATTGGCCTTTGAGCACATAGGCCCCACCCGGCTGGGGTGGCACCTGAAACTCCACCGGGCCCTGGACCGTGCCGCCGCCTAGGTTCAGCGCCACGTTCCACACCCGGTCTTGCCGGGTGAGTTGCGCGGTTGAGCCTTGCAAAAAGCCTTTCAACACCTGCGCGTTCACTTGGTCAGGCTCGCCATGTGCGTTGATGTCGGCTTGCAAGTCCACCGTCATGGCCAAGCCTTTGGCATTGACCCAGCTCACGTTCTTCAACAACAGTGCCCGGGGAAACCATGGGTCGGACTTTTTAGCACTTGTTTTGGCCTCTGGCGCTTGTGCAGATTGCGCAGGCGGCTTCGTTTTTGATAGCAACAAAAGCAAAGCATCAATGCCATGTTGCGGCAGCGAGGCGTCGCGCACCAACACAGATCCCACTGACCATTCGCCCATCAACAGCCGACCCAACTCGGGGCGAACGCCCACATAGGCCAGGGACAGCGCGGGTTGGGTGGCCACCTCAATATCAGTCACCACCACGGCCGGCTTGGGAAACACCGACACCTTGATGGCCCCCACCGTGACGCCCACGCCCAGCGACTGAAGGGCTTCGCGCTCCACGCGGGTCTTGAAGTCAGCCGAGCCCAACCAGGTTTGCAGCCCCATACCGAGCCGACCACCAGCACACCCGCCGCCAACCCTGCCACCGAGATCCACTTCAACGCTTTGTTCATACCTGCATTCTGCATGGCCCGCCACTAGGACAACGGCCGCTGGCGTGAGGCGAGCGCTGCGCCCACCCACAGGGCCGCCGCCGAATAGATCAGGCCTCGAGCCAGTCCGCCAGGGCCGTCAGCGATGTAGCCCACCAGCGTGGGCCCCACGATCTGGCCGAACGCAAACACAATGGTGAACGCACTGATGCCCGCTCCCCACGCCGCATGCGGCAGGTTATGGCGAACCAGCGCCGTGGTGGATGCCACCAGCGACAAAAACACGGCGCCAAACAGAATGCCCGACGCCAGCACCACCGGCCAGGCAGAGGTCAGCGCGGGCAACAAGGTCGCCAAGCCCAACAAGCCATTGAGCAAGGCCAGCACCTGACCGCCTTTGTACCGGTCCAACAGTCCCGCCCAAATTCGCGACGAGGCCACTACGGCGGCACCCAACAAAGCATAAAAAACCGTCACCTCCGAGGCGCTGGCGCCTTGCTCGCGCAAGAGGGCAATTACAAACGTCATGTAGCCGATGTAGCCCACGCCAAACATGGCGTAACCGGACAGCGCAAATGAAAACGGCCGCCAGTTAAACGACGCAGGGGGCGCGCTGCCCACGGCGGCTGGCGGAGCCAACTGCCGCAAAACCCGCGCTGGCCAACGCAGAATGGCCGTGGCCACCAG
>JBBKVN010000431.1:0-4261 GCA_037968455.1 Rhodoferax sp. | reverse complement strand
ATCTTCCACACGCGGCCAAATGTGGCTGTTGGCCCCCCTTTCCCGCCCCGCTGGGCGGGAAAGGGGGGCCAACAGCCACATTTGGCCGCGTGTGGAAGATTCGCTGTGCCTTATCGAGCGTGGGTTGGGTGCTTGGTTGGGTTCGTCGCATGGTGTGACGGCAGTTGCCCCCGTTGTGGCAACGGCAACCCAAGCCACCCCACAATAATCACGCAAAGCCACCCGGTTCCCGGCGACTTTGAAGGTTGTCGGCCCCCATTGAACTCGGCCACGCACATAGCGTTGGCCACATATGGGAGTTCAGCTCCCCTTTCCGCCCCGGCGGGGGTGGAGAGGGGGGGAATGAACAAGGCAGTGGCCCGCCAATGGCCTAAGCAACAAATCAACCAGAAGTTCGAAAGCATATCAAGCCGCAGCCCAAGAGAAGCCAGCGGAAGTAGCTATCAATTCAGTAGTAAACAGCCAGAGGAAAGAAGTGGCTCAAATCGCCAGCGGGTCCACATCCACCGCCCAACGAATCAAGCCCCGGGCTTCTGGCAGGGCCCGGCTGGCGTGCAGCACCGCTTGCCAGTCGGTCAGAAAGCGTTGCAAGGCGGCGCGGTTGGGGCTCTCGATCAGCATCTGCGCGCGCTCAATATTGGCCACGCGCTGAATCACCATGGGCACGGCGGGGTAGATGGCAATGTGCGGCAGCAATTGCTCAGCGTGTTCCAGCCCGGCCGCACCCGCGCTGGCGGCCAGCAAAAAGGCCTGAGCGGCTTCTTGCGTTCGCGCCTCCGCGCGCACCAGCGCCTGAAAGCTGAAGGGGGGCATGGCGGCCTGCTCGCGCTCTTCCAGTTGTTGCTGGGCAAACGCGGGGTAGTCGTGTCGCTTCAGCGCGTCAAACAGCGGGTGCTGGGGGTGAAAGGTTTGCACCCACATCTCACTGGCCGATGTGATGCCCGCGTCGCGCCCGGCGCGGCCGGCGGCTTGCATCAAAAGGCTGAACAGGCGCTCCGGCGCGCGAAAGTCGCTGGAAAACAGGGCGCTGTCGGCGTTAACCGCCGCCACCAGGGTGATGCGGCGAAAGTCGTGGCCTTTGGCAATCATTTGTGTGCCGATCAGCACATCCACATCGCCGGCGTGCACGCGGGCGAGCTGGGATTCGAGTTCGCCTTTGAGTTTGGTGCTGTCGGCGTCAATGCGCACGATGCGCACCGGCTGGCCTTCGGGGCAATCTTCGGTGACCGAGTTGGCCCGGCGCACATGGAACAGCAACTCGGCCAGGTGCTCTTCCAGCTGCTCGGTGCCGCGGCCCATGGGGGCGATGTCGGGGTTGCCGCAGGCGGGACACGCGCGGGGCACGCGCTCGGTGTAGCCGCAGTGGTGGCAGCGCAGGGTGCGGTCAATTTTGTGGAACACGCGAAAGGCGCTGCAGTGCTGGCACTCGCTCTTCCAGTCGCAGTCGGCGCAGTGCAGCACCGGGGCGTAGCCGCGCCGGTTCAGAAACACCATGCATTGCTCGCCTTTTTCGATGCGCTGGGCAATGGCTTTGAGCAGTGGCACGGAGAACACACACTTCTTGGGCTGGTGGTTCATGTCCACCCGGCGCACCAGTGGCAGGCCCCCACCGGGGGTGGCCACGCCATCGGTGGTGAGGCGAGGTTTGACGGCGGCGCCCACGCGGCTGGGCATGTGCAGGCGCACATAGCGCCCGCCTTCCTCGGCTGGGCGGCTATGGTGCCAGCTTTCCAGTGATGGCGTGGCCGAGCCGAGCATGACCTTGGCGCCCTCTAGGCGGCCACGGTACACGGCCAGGTCGCGGGCAGAGTAGCGCGCACCTTCTTGTTGTTTGTAGCTGGGGTCGTGTTCTTCGTCCACCACGATGAGCTTCAGGCCGGGCATGGACGCAAATACTGCCATGCGGGTGCCCAGCACAATGCGCGCCGCGCCGCTGTGGGCGGCCAGCCAGCTTTTGAGACGCTGGGCCGGCGTCATGCCGCTGTGCATGGAGACCACGGCGTGCTCGCCGTAGATGGGGCCAAAGCGTTCGGTGAAGCGGGCCTCCAACTGCGGGGTGAGGTTGATCTCAGGCACCATGACCAAAGCCTGGGCGTCGGGGTTGCTGGCCAGCAACTGCTGCACGGTGTGTAAATAAACCTCGGTCTTGCCGCTGCCGGTGGTGCCAAACAGCAGAAAGGGGCCGGCCTCAGACTCAATTCGGGCAATAGCCGCCGTCTGCTCTGCGGTGAGTGCTATCGAATTGAGAGTGGCATCAGTGCCTTCGGCGTCCGGTCCTTCGCCGGCAGCTTTGGCGTGGCGCTTCAGGCGGCGACCCAGTTGCAGGGTGTTCAGGTCGCGCAGTTGCGGGGGCAGGGCGGCCAGCGCCACTTCGCCAGCGGCGCGTTGGTAGTAGCTGGCGGCAAAGCTGACCAGCTGGCGCCAACTCGCGCCCAAGGGGTCAATGCCGTCCAGCGTGCCGGCAATCGCGCGCAGTTTGGCGGGGTCGGTGGGCGGCGCGGCGTCAGGCGCCGGGTGGTCCCAGACCACGCCCATCAGCTCCCGTTTGCCCAAGGGCACACGCACCAGCGTGCCCGGCGTGAGTGGATGCTCACTCAGGTAAGTGAGGGGTCCGCCCACCAAGCTGTGGACGGGCGTGTGCACCAATACGGGAGTGGGGTAGCTCATGCCAAGGCGGGGTTTGGGGCGCTTAGTTGAAGTGAACTTGTGGAAACGGCGCTAAGTGCTTGATTCATATGTCATTGAAAAGTCATCCAAGTTTTCTGTGGATAACTTTGTTGATATCTACTTGCTTGGGCCGTCAAACCCTTAAAAATCAAGGCTTTCTTTACATTGCCCAATAAATTGGCAATTTTGGAAATTCCATATGAATCAATGACTTACGTTCGCTATGGCTTTCATAGCGGGGGCTGGGTGCAGCGGGAGGGCTGTTTCAGCGCAGTGTTGATTTTGTGCATAAGTCAACCCTGTTTTTCACCAATTGGCCTGAAATCATGGTAGCGGCTGGGCCGCGCCATGGGTTCAGGCCGTCGCGGCCATCAGGCCCGCATTTTTCGCGAGTGCTCGTGCACGGCCTTCACCAGGGTGGTGACATGGTCTGCCGGTGTGTACTGGCTGATGCCATGGCCGAGGTTGAAAATATGCGTGGGGCCCGTGCCCTCGCCTTGGAAAGGCTGGCCAAAGCTGTTGAGCACTTTGACCACTTCGGTCTCGATCTGCGCGGGGTCGGCAAACAGCACGTTGGGGTCCAGATTGCCTTGCAAGGCTTTTTTGTCACCCACCAGGGCGCGGGCCTTGGCGAGGTTGACGGTCCAGTCCACGCCGAGCACGTCGCACTGCAACTCGCCCATTTCCTGCAGCCACAGACCGCCCCCTTTGGTGAACACCAGGCTGGGAATACGCACGCCGTTGTGCTCGCGCTTGAGCTGGGCCAGCACGCGCACGGTGTAGGCCAGGCTGAACTCCTGAAACGCGCCGTCGGCCAGCACGCCGCCCCAGCTGTCAAAAATCATGACCGCCTGGGCGCCGGCTTCTATCTGGGCGTTGAGGTACTGGGCGACCGAGTCGGCGTTGATTTGCAGGATTTTGTGCATCAAGTCCGGGCGCTTGTACAGCATGGTCTTGACGTGGCGGTAGTCGTCGGAGCCCGCGCCTTCCACCATGTAGCAGGCCAGCGTCCAGGGGCTGCCGGAGAAACCGATCAACGGCACGCGTCCGTTCAGGGCTTTGCGGATGGAGGTGACGGCGTCAAACACATAACGCAACTTCTCCATGTCGGGCACGGCCAGTTCGGCCACAGCCGCCTCGGTGCGCACGTTCTTGGCAAACTTGGGACCTTCGCCCTGGGTGAAGGTCAGGCCCAGGCCCATGGCGTCGGGCACGGTCAGGATGTCGCTGAACAAAATGGCCGCATCCAGCGGATAGCGGTCCAGCGGCTGCAAGGTGACTTCGGTGGCGAAGTCGGGGTTGGTCGCCAGGTCCATGAAACTGCCGGCTTTGGCACGGGTGTCGCGGTACTCTTCCAAATAGCGGCCGGCCTGGCGCATTAGCCAAACAGGGGTGTGCTCAGTGGACTGGCGCAGGCAGGCGCGCAGAAAGGTGTCGTTTTTTAGGGGCGCAAAGGCGCTGGTAGTGACTTGATCGTTCATGGCGCGATTGTCGCGCAAGCGCCTGGAAGGATGCCAAGACGGGCCTGTTCAACCTTAAGGCACTTGTCCTGAATCAATTTCAAGCCTGCCGATGTCGCTTCCCGCGCGGCCTG
>JBBKVN010000430.1:0-9692 GCA_037968455.1 Rhodoferax sp. | reverse complement strand
ACATGAGACCGCTCACCACCTCGTTGACGCAAATTTTCTGAGCTGCCTGTGCGGCAGTGGACTAGAAGAAAAATTCGCTAAGTCCCCGTCAAGCAAGTGTTTTTCGGAAAAGTAAGCGTGCAACCCAAAAAAGTTGAGTTGCACGTAAGTCATTGATTTTTAAGGAGCCGTTGCAGTCCCTTAAAAAAGGGTCAGAACCAGGGGATTGTCGCTCCCTGACCCAACCCGTAAGCGTTGAAGTCGCCGGCGGTCGGGCTAGACACGATTGGCTGGTGGTCAATGAACAGTCTGAATGACTGGCCCGTACTGGTGCTTCGCATTTGAACGTAAGGCAAGCAGGTAAAACTGGCCACTTCATCCGGAATACGCGCTCGCGCCTCCTGCTCATTCAGGTTGTGGCGACGCATCAACCGGCGCCGAAGACGCTCGGGGCTGCTCTTGACCTGCACTCGCTGCACTGCACGATACTGCGCACTGCTTGGCACTCGCGCAGGCGATGCCATTGCCACATGGTCACGCATACCGGTCAACCAGTCGCTGGCCAAAAGCGTTTTCAGAACATCCAAAGTGCCGTGAAGGCGCAAGCGGGGACCCAATCTCCCACTACCTTGATCCAGATCCGGCAGGCTCACACCAATATCGGTCGTTTGCTGCGCCACCAAGACTCGATGCAACTTGCTATACAGCGCACTCATGAGCTGGTGGATAGGGCACTCCGGATCGGGCCGCAGCTCGATGTCAACATAGTGATCCATGACGTCAGTCCTTGCCTGCATCACCAAACACACCGCCACGAATCAGGGTCGCCATGACAAAATGCTGTTGCTCAGGAGCGGGCGTCTTGTCCTTGATCAGCCAACCATCGAGCAGCGAGTAGAAGTCCACCTTGTCAGTGGGCTTTCGATAGGCTTTGCCCTGTGTTGTGACCGAGCCGTAGGGTTCTACCGCAATCGGGCCATTCAGGTCAGCGTCGGGATACCAGGTATCGATCGCCCGCAGGGCATTGCCCACCTTCTGCGAATGCATAGCGGCGATGTTATTTACCGTGTACAGCGTTTTACTCTTGGCGCTCTTTTCCTTGTCCAGAATGAGTTCCTGAGATGGAAATACCTCCTGCCCCGCGCCGATACGAACGAACGCGGTGACTTGAAGCAGCACATGGTGGCTTCCGGCAAGGCCATTGGCAATCAGATCGCCTAGTTGCGCCAGTTCCGTTGCGGCGGCAGGAGATGTGTCAAAGTTACGCAGAGACAGTGCCAGCGCGTCAAAAGTCCAGTTCTGTGCCGGTTGGCCATTGACCAACTGCGCTACCCGAACCTCCACCTGCTCTGCACCCAGCCGGTTGCGCCAGAGAAAGCGTCCATTGGCAAGATTGCTGGCATAACGGCGTGCCAATTCGCCAAAGCTGTAGGCATCGACATAACCTTTTACGGTGTCGAGCAGCTTACGCTGATAGTCCGCGTTGTTGCAGGCCGAAGGCGTGCCTGCCCCCCCCAGTACACGCAGGGTGAAGCTGACTTTGAGCGTATCGGCGTCGGCGGGCAACGTGGCAACGTCAACCGTTTGCAAATTTGGATTTTCGATGGCTGCATCGAGCTTGGCTGGATCCTGGTCCTTGGTTTTAAGGCGATTGGAGATCGTTCCGCGCACCGACTTGGCACGCACAGTCACGCTGGGCCATGGCCTGCTGGCGACGCGTTCGGACCAATTACCAGAGGAAAACAGGGCGTCAGACGGGTCGAGCTTGCGCTCGAAGGCGAGGACGGAAGCGGTTTTTAGGACAGCGGTTGCCATGGGTGAACTCCTTGAACTTAATTGGTATGAGAAACGGAAACAGATACAGGACGAAAAACATTGAGACAGCGGTAGACGCCGGTGGCTGGATCGTGGCTGGGGCGCCAAAGAAGCTGCTCGACGTCATTGAGGCGGTGTGGGCTAATCCACTGGCCCATGGAATAGACACTTTCAACAAACTGGAAAGGAACTGTTGCATCTCGCGCCCCAGCCACCGTACCGGCAGGATTCAAAGCGGTCAGCGGCGCAAATCCGACGGGAATCGGCACAGTCCAGCCTGCGCGAGGATCGGTTGCCCATTCAACGGACTCCGTTAACTCACCCGTTTTTTCATCGGTCCTTTGGATGCGGGTGGCGCGGTGGTTGATCCGGGACAGGTCAAGCCACGCGTCCAGCAAAGAGGCACCGGGTTGACTGACTTGCAATTCGAGGTGGCGCGCCTCCAACAAGTCATCACGCGACACCAGCGCAAAACCGGGTAGCCAGCGGCGACTGAGTCGATTGAATTGCTTGACTCGTTTTTCCGCGTCCTCCTGCAACAACGTCAACTGCGGGCGCGGTGGATTACGAAAGGTACCGGGCAGCGCCGGCATCACACTGCCCCCCGCCACACGCATGCCTGCGACCAGCTCACCAATATGGGCGGCCAACTGGGCCCGCTCGGCTTCGCCTGACTGTTCTAAGTCCAGCTCCACATCAATGACCAGGGTAATGTCGAGGTGCACCCTGCCTTCCTCCACGATCGCAGCCGTAGTGCCATCGTGCAGCACTGGGTTACGTGTGAGGTGAAAGCTGCGGGTGTAGCCTCCTGTTGTCACTTGCGGCTCAAAACCGTGACAAATTACACCGATGCCATGAAGGGCTAGGCCGGCTTTCGGCCCCAGGCGCCGCTCCAGCGCCGTCATTAATCCGCTAAAGGCAGTGATGGCAGGAAATCCCCATGTCAAAGGACTCGATATGGTGTTGGCATTTTGCACGCGCAAACGCGGCAACACGAGCAATGCATTGCAGGTGGCTTCTTCAGTTGGCATCACGCATCCTCCCGCTCTTCGGCTTTAATTTTTTCGCGCATTTGTTTGCGCCATTCCAAAAACTCGGGGTCGCCCATTGGCAGCGGGTCACGCAATTGCGAGTTGAGCCAGTTGGCAAACCCGGCACATATGCGCTCGTCGGTGTCGGTGGGCACAGGCCGATCCGCAACCATGCAGGCTTGCTCAACACCCTCGGGATCGAGCCAGTGTTTTTCTGCGCCGGACAGACGACACTCGCTGGACTGGCTCCAGCCCGCTGGCAGTGAGCAAAGTTCCGCCGTAAATTGCAGGAACTCGTCAATCAGGCCCCCGACCATCTCCGCTCGACTGGTACGGGTTTGAATGTTTCGCGCCGGGTCGGATTTGAGAAACGTCAGCAACGCATTAACTTGCAGTTTGACGGTGGGACGACGGCTGTACCGGCCAAACATCGAATCGGTGTTCAACAATGGTTTCAGTTCAACTGAGCGCCAAATGGGGGGCAGCGAAGCCAGCAGAAGGTTGTTGCCGCGACGCTCGCTATTGAGTTGACTGATGTTCTGCGGCTTGGTGCCACCGAGTTGTTGAATTGCCAGTTGCAGGTATTCATGTACCGGTCGATCACTGAATAGTCCATCTTTTCTCGCTTGCCGAGCCGTTTTGGCGTCATCGCTGAAACGATCATCCTGAACCACTTGGTACAGGCTGTGCGCCAGCGAACTGGCATACAGTGGGGCCAACAGGTGGTAGTTGGCATCGTCATGCGGGTCATCACCGGTCAGCCAGTAAAGCTGTTTGGCTAGAGTGTGCGAAGCCACCCGGCCCCGTGGTTCGACCAGTCCGGCAAAGGCATTGATCCAGGTCTTCGCCTTTTCTGAATCGTCGCTCAATGCAGCGGCCAGATCGACATCTCGGGCCAGCGCCAGCGTGAGTAAACTTCGACCCTGGTAGGCAATTTTCAGAAATTTGTGAACATCCAGCGCCGCGGCGTTTCCCACTACATCGCCGGCAAAACCCTCACCCAAACAATGACTCCCCACGACGGACAACGCGGGCAGTGCCGGGGAAGGCCTGTAGAGGTTGGTGCCTTTGGCATCAGGGTGAATCGGTTTGAGCGAGTGCGTGACCGCCTGAATCTGTCCTACACGCCGGGCTGCGTCATCGAGCCAGGCTGTCGGGATGAAGTCTTGTTGAAGTTCAGCTCGTTTTGGGTCCTCTGGCGCGAGTTTTTCGAGCTTGTCATTGAGCCGCTTCTGCAAAAAGTCAGCAATGAGGGCCCGCAATTCGGTGACACGTTGCGGATCAGGGTTTGGCATTCAGTTTTCTCCTAGGAGTAATTCAGTTTTTATAAAGATTCGACGTCTAGTTTCGCTGTGATGATTACCCACCCCGCACCTTCCATTTGGTGAACCCCAGCGACGGATGAAAACGCCATCCATTTGGGTTGTCGGGCAGAGTGACTGTGCCAAAGCGGCGGGCGCAATTGGCCAGCGGAATATCCAACTCGGTAGCCAGTTCAGTCAAAGCCACCCAATAGTCGGTCTGCCCCCAAGCACTGATACCGCGCCCTTGGACGTCCTCGTCTGCGATTCGGTGGTTTTGAGATGCCTCTACTTTGATTCCCAGCTTCTCGCCACGACGGCTGTTGGGTTTGTCCATCAACACAACCAGCTCATAGTCGTCTTCATCGTCGTTGGGCCGCAGTTCCAAATCAACTCGCTTCAGGGTGTCGCGTCGAAAGGGTTGCTGTTGTGGCAACACCGCCGTGAGAAGGGCATCGGCAGGGGGAAGTTGCCACCAACTGGTGGCATTGAGAGTCGATGCACTGCGACCCGCTACTGAGGCTTTTCGCGCCCGAACTCCTGGAAGTGCGGGCGTTGCGCTGGACACTTGCACCAACATGGTCTGTTGCATGCGGGTGTGCTCTAGGTCAACCAAGCGGGTACGCGGCTGCAACTCTGCCGATGGCCGTGCGACGATACGTGGCCGGGCGTCAATGACGTCTCGCTCAGATGCCGACAGCAACTGGGTCAGGTTGTGGTGATCCAGCGGAAAGGCAATGGTTTCAAAACCTGGCTTAAAAAATGCAGGGCGTCCAGGCTCCCGAAAGTGACGTAGATTGGTGTCAAAAACAAGAATATTGGATGACTGGCATTCACCGTCGCGATGCCGTCGAACTCGACCCGCCAATTGAATCAGCGAACGCATGGACGAGGGCTCCACCACGGCCCAGTCATAGTCGTGGTCGCGCCCCACCTCGGTCACAGGGGAACCTAAAACAATGAAGAGTTGTTCAGACTCCTTATGCGCATCCAGTCGCGCTCGGATGTCAGGGAGCTCGAAGACAGGCTCAGGCTTCTCGCGGTCCGGCCAACGACGATTCAGCGCCTGATCGATCCGGTGTTCGATCGCGGATCGCATAAGCAGCGGAAACTGTGAGTGGTAGACACACAAATGAATATGCACTCCTTCAGCCACACCTTGGCGGTAAAGTGCCAGCGCAACGTCTACCAGCGGCTCGATGTTGGCCATGCGGATGAGCCCAAAGCTCACTCGCTTGCCGCTGTGGGGATCAACACTGTGGTGTTGTGCGTGCAGCGCCAGGGCTGCATTGAGGGCGATGCTGGCAATTTCGATGGGTTGTTGATCTCGGTCGGCACCCAGTTTTAGGGGCAATAGTTCGCAGCGCCTGCGAACTTGGGCCGCTGCCAGTCGTTCATGGCGTTTGGCGGCAAAAGCGTCATGGGCCACAACAAAGTCCTGGGCATTCGCACAATCGGCCTGCGCCTGATTGAATTCATCAAACCACGCGCAGCAGACGTCTGGGGCTGCCTCGCCAGTGGTCGGGCGTTCACCTCGGTTGCGCTCAAAATGCTGACGACCATTGCGGTAGGCCTCGAAAAGCCCTTGGATCAATGCCGGGGGCAGGGTGGCTGACGACAGCAAAACCCGTGCACCCAAGAGCCCGGCCCAGTGCACCAGCCGGGTAAGCGCGGGCAAGTCACTGATGTCGAAGTCATCGGGCTCGTCCAGCACCAAGTCACCGCTCATCAAGCGCAACATGGGTGCAATCTGGCGGCCCCCGCGCTCACTTTCGGTGGCGGGCGTGAGATGGTCAATGGTGCACACCAGCAGCGGTGCAGCCAACAAGGAGCGCACTTGCGGGTCGTGCATCACCCGGCGCAACAAGGGGTGGGCCTCAGTGTTGCCGTCAAAGCGGACGAATGAATCCTCATCAAGCAGCGCCTGGCGCGATGCGGAACCCGTGGCTTCGGCTTGGCGCTCATAGTGTTCAAACAGCGCACGGCTCGCCGAGCCACCCACACGGATGGCCAAATCGTCGTCACTCAGACCCAGCAAATCACGAAAGGCCCGCCCTGTCTGGAGCGTCAAAGTGCGCAGGCCCATGGCAAAGGCGCAGCGCATACCCCGATCAGCGTCCGCCAGTGCATACATGATGCGGGCGTTGGCCAATGTCTTCCCACAACCAGTCGAGGCCATGTTCACGATAAAGGCGCCGTGACGCACAGATCGGTCACGCATCGACGCCGCCGTTTCAGCGGCTTTATCTTGCCAGCGAAACCGCGCATCTTGTGATCGCTTTCTCAGCCCTTTGTGGCGAGCCAGGCGGGGCAAATGTTCGTCAAAGCGGGGCAAGGCGTGGGCCACTTCAGCGCTGTGCTGGGCGACTCCGAGTAAATGTTCATCAAGCGTTTGATTGAAGTCACCGGGGCCACCATTGGTATTGGCATAGAGTGGGTAGTTGTCGACGCCCTTGACGCGACCGGCATCTGCGCCGGACAGGCTTGAGTAGTGGTGATCGGCCAGCATCAGGCACAAGCGGGACAGGTGCATCACATACGGGTTAGCCAGCCAGTTGCCCTTGCCGGGCTTGGCTTGCAGGATTTGCAGACGTTGAGCCAATCGTGCGGCGCGTTTTCTCCAGAGTTCTGTGGTCACGGGCAGACCATGCGGGAATTCCCAGTACAGGGGCAACAGGCTGGCGTCGCCGCCGTCGGTACGCTCATTCCAACCCGCGTCAATGCGCTGGAGCACATTGGACAGTTGAGCAATTTGAAATGCCTCCTGAGAGCCATCATTGTTGCGAGGCAGCGCAGGCAGCCGATGGTGCGAAACCACCAGCCAACCAATGGCCTGTGCAAGCGGTGCTTGTGCCATTCCAGCAAACGGCGACGGAGCGAGGCGATCGAGACCGTCTCGCCGGAGTCGTCCCCCTTGATGATTGAGCCAGGTTCCATCGCCTTGGGGCGTCGGAGTTGCCAGCCGGGAAAGCCAAGTCGCGTCATCGTCCTCACCCACAAACGCTTCAAACAGGCGCAGTGACACCCACTCATGCCGGTACTGGTTTCGCTCACTTAGCTTACCTTCAAGCCGCATCTGAAAGGCTCGGGAGGCTTTGCCGAGGTCATGCAGCAGCGCGGCCAAGGCGGTCAGAGCATGAATATCCTCACCCGTGTGCCAATCGTTTTCATCCTGGCGGCGCAGGATATTGCGCGTGGTTGTGTTGGTGGGCACCGCGCCCTGGCTGTTAAACCGGCTGGCATCACCAACCGTCCAGAGCAATTCATTGTGATCCAAGCCGCGTATCCAATGACAAGCGACGGCCGTATTTTTGCGCGCAGTTTTCCGCAGCAACTGACGCAGAACCTCCAAGCCATCTTTGGTGATTGGGGTTTGCCAAGTCCGCTCGCCACGGCGCTCTCCAAACTGATCAAGGATGCGACGTGTTTCAGTCAGAGCCCGCTTGTCACATTGAGAAATAAGCAGAATGTTCACGCGTTGACTTTGTCCTGGGCAAGTCGACCGATCTTGAGCGCGACTGATTTCACAGTGTCAATCATGAAATCCAGCGCTTCGCTGCGAGTCAAGGCCTCGATGCAAGCCTGCCGAAACTCTTGCTCAGAGTCGCCCCGCATGGCTGAGATGAATGCCTGGGGCAATATGACTGCATCCTTGACCAGGTCTGCCACATCGAACACCAAGCCGCCGCGCCGGGTTTTACCATGCAACACTGCCAGCCCATGGGGCAATCCAAGTACCCAGGTGGCTGTAGCGGCCAACCCGTAAGCCAAGTAGTTCCCGTGATCGAGGAACTGGTTGGCGGCGTCGAGACTTTTGCCTCGATCGCTGCGAGTGAAATCGCCATACCGAGTCGCCTGCGCAACCAAGCGATAAAGTTGCTTGGTCAGTCTCCCTTCCTCAGTCAAAAGTTCCATTTGGCTAGATGCGGCCGCGATGCCTTGCAACGAATGCGTGAGCATTTGGTTCAAGTTACTCTCTTCAACCAAGCCGAGGCTGTCTTTGACCTGCCCCATCTTTTTCCATTGTTGACGCACCCGCCCCAATCGAGCTTGCTGAAACTCTTTTGCGGCAGCCAGACGCAAACTGTCGTCAAACCAAAACCTCACCCAATGCTGCAAATATTCGGTGGGTCGGTACTCGCTTTGAGGAGAAAACCACGCGACCTCGATATCCATTTCGTTCACGCTGAACAGCGGCGTTCCCCCGCCACCGCAGAATCCAACCAACACCCCCGCTTTGGCCAACTCCCGCATGGCGGCCTGAGTCACTGACGTGCCGGTTCCCAAGAGAACAGTGGTGGTATTGGCGATGGGGATGTTCCAGTACAGGGAAAGTTTCCCTTCATCCGTGACATATTCGACGCGGCCACCGTTGACCAGAACCCGGCAATGTTCCAGGTAGTAGATGTTGGCCCGCTTGGAGTGCAATATCGACTTCAGATTCGTTGCGCTGATATCACTCAATGGGAAATGTCTCGAAAAACTAAAGCCAACTTGAAGCCGGCAAGAAAAACAGTTTTCTTTTCTGTGATCGAAAAGTCTGGCGACGAAAAAGGTGTCATCACCCCATCAACACGTTGACTCTATTCGGAGAATTGATAACTCACCATCCCCTATTTGGGGGATATCGAGCACCAGTCGCCCCACCGATTTCATCGACTGAAATGAGTCAGCTGGGTCGCCGACCTCTGTGTCGAATGAATCGAGGCGGATGTTGAGGTGACGAATCCCCTATGGACGGAGTCCCGTAGCTTTCAAGTACGGGGCATCAAGGTGGAGGTGGTCCGCAAGGACATCAAGAGCCCGCACTTGGGTGTTTGCTCGCCAAGTGTGCGGGTGAGCGTAGCAGTGCTGCAGGCCATCAGCAATGTGGCTGTAGGCCTGGGCTGTGAGCGATGAATTGGGATGGATCAAGCGGCAAAAGTCCAAGTTTGCCCAGCAACCCCGCCAGAGCCAACGCGAAATGGTCAATGGCGAAAGCCACTACTTTCAGGGAGAGCGTTATCGGCTGCGGGTGCATGAGGTCGATGCTCCTGCCCGAGTGGCTGTGCGAGGCATAGCCAGCCTGGACCTGTTCGTGCGGCCAGGTGCATCCGCGGCGCAGCGCGAAGATGTATTGACTCGCTGGTATCGGGAGCAACTCAAAGCGCGGGTTCCAGCGTTGCTGGCAAAGTGGCAGCCAATTCTTGGGGTGGAGGCCTCCCACTGGGGGGTCAAGAAAATATAAACTAAATGGGGCAGTTGCAACACCGAAGCCAAGCGGATTTGGCTGAACTTGGAACTGGCCAAAAAGCCCGCCATTTGTCTAGAGTACATCGTGGTGCATGAGCTTGTGCACTTACTGGAGCGTCGTCACTCAGATCGATTTACTGCACTGATGGATGGGTTTCTACCCAATTGGCGGGTGTGCAGGGAGACGCTTAACGGCGGGATGCTGGGGCATGAGGTTTGGGCCTACTAGTCCTGTCGCACGTGAATTCGCCGCGGCAGTGAGGCCCGAGACACGATAGCGACGTATCTGTTGTTTTTCGTCAAGGAGGGCGCTGTCGCACCCCAAGGGTAGTGC
>JBBKVN010000429.1:0-12051 GCA_037968455.1 Rhodoferax sp. | reverse complement strand
TCGAAGTGCGACTTCTGGCCGGCGGCAGCTTCCGCTGCCACGTGGGCTTCATGCACGGCCTTGTGCGCCAGCATCGGCTGGCCCACCAAATCGCCGATGGCGAAGATGTTCGGCACGTTGGTGCGCATCTGGCTGTCGACTTCGATGAAGCCGCGGTCGGTGACGGTGACGCCGGCCTTGTCGGCAGCGATCTTCTTGCCGTTCGGGCTGCGGCCCACGGCGACCAGCACCAGGTCATAGATTTGCGGCGCCGGCGCCGTGGCACCCGCTTCGGCCGCTTCGAACGTGACCTTGATGCCTTCCGGCAGAGCCTCGACGGCCACCGTCTTGGTCTTGGTCATGATGTTGTCGAAGCGCTTCTCATTGAACTTCTGCCACACCTTGACCGCATCGCGGTCGGCGCCCTGCATCAGGCCATCCAACATTTCCACCACGTCCAACCTAGCGCCCAGCGTGCTGTAAACCGTGCCCATTTCCAGGCCGATGATGCCACCGCCCAAAATCAACATGCGCTTGGGGACTTCTTTCAGCGCCAAAGCACCGGTGGAGTCGACCACGCGTGGGTCTTCGGGCATGAACGGCAAGCGAACCGCTTGTGAGCCGGCAGCAATGATGGCTTTTTTGAACGCGATGGTTTGTGTCTTGCCGGTTTTCTCTTGCGAGGTGCCGCTGGTTTCTTCAACCGACACATGGTTGGCACCAACAAACGAGCCGTAGCCACGCACCACCGTCACTTTGCGCATCTTGGCCATGGCGGCCAGTCCACCAGTGAGCTTGTTGATGACTTTGTCTTTGTGGCCACGCAAGGTGTCCACGTTGACTCCAGATCAGCGCTACCGCTAAAGCTGGCTGCCACTGGTGCCGGTGCAGATGCGGCGGGTGCTACGCTTTGTGTAGCTGCTTACGCAGGTGCAGCGGGGGCTACGGCCTGTTTTTACTCAGAAGCAGGTGCCGACGCATCGCCAGCGGCTTCCAGGGTCAAGACCAATGAGCCTTCTTTGACTTTGTCGCCAATGGCGACTTTGAGCTCCTTCACGACGCCCGCGTGGCTGGAAGGAATCTCCATGGAGGCTTTGTCGCTCTCCACGGTAATCAAGCTCTGGTCCACCGCGATGGTGTCGCCGGGTTTGACCATCAACTCAATGACGGTGACCTCAGCGAAGTCACCAATGTCGGGTACTTTGATATCTAGGATTGCCATGTCGTACCTCTTTGTTTACAGCAATACCCGGCGGAAGTCGCCCAGTATTTGACCGAGATAAACGTTAAAGCGGGCCGCAGCGGCGCCGTCGATCACGCGGTGGTCCCACGTCAAGCTCAAAGGCAGCATCAAACGGGGTTGGAAGGCCTTGCCGTCCCACACCGGTTCAATGGTGGAGCGGCACACGCCCAAAATGGCGACTTCAGGGGCGTTGATGATGGGCGTGAAATAACGCCCGCCAATGCCACCCAAAGACGAGATGGTGAACGACGCGCCAGACATTTCAGCCGGGCTCAGCTTGCCATCACGGGCTTTCTTGGCCAGTTCGCTCATCTCTTGCGAGATTTGCATGACGCCTTTTTTGTCGGCGTCTTTGATCACGGGGACCATCAAGCCGTTGGGCGTATCGGCCGCGAAACCAATGTGGAAGTACTGCTTGTAGATCAGCGCGTCGCCGTCCAGCGAGCTGTTGAACTCAGGGAACTTCTTGAGCGCAGCCACACAGGCCTTGATCAGGAAGGCCAGCATGGTGACTTTGACACCAGACTTCTCGTTTTCCTTGTTGGTGGAAACGCGGAAGGCTTCCAGATCGGTGATGTCGCAGTCGTCGTGGTTGGTGACGGCCGGAATCATGATGGCGTTGCGCAATAGGTTGGCACCGCTGATCTTCTTGATGCGCGACATTTCCTTGCGCTCGGTCGGACCGAACTTGGTGAAGTCGACCTTCGGCCAAGGGATCAGGCCCAAACCCGCACCGTCATTGCCCGAACCAGCGCCTGCGCCTTTGTTCTGCGCAGCCGCCGCCAATGTTTGCACCGCACCGCTCATCACGGAACGGGTGAAAGACTGAATGTCCGTGTCAGTGATACGACCTTTGAGACCGCTGCCTTTGACTTCGTTCAAAGGAACACCCAACTCGCGGGCGAACTTGCGAACTGACGGCGACGCATGGGGTAGACCCACGGGCGCGGTGGTTGGGTTGTGGGCCGGAACAGCGGCCACCGCTGCAGGCGCAGAAGCAGCGGCCGTTGCAGCAGCCGGAGCCGCCGCCGCTGCTGGCGCAGCCGCTGCAACAGGTGCGGCAGCAGCAGGTGCACTGCCTTCCAAAATAGCCAACAAGTCACCAATGTTGACCTTGTCACCCATCTTGACCTTGAGCTCTTTCAACACACCGGCGCTGCTGGAAGGGATCTCCATGGCGGCTTTGTCGGACTCGACGGTGATCAGGGATTGCTCCAAACGAATGGTGTCACCCACATTGACCATGACTTCAATGACCGATACGTCCTTGAAGTCACCAATATCAGGCACAAGAACTTCGATTCGGCCGGTGGCAGCCGGCGCAGCCGCTGCTACCGAAACAGGAGCGGCTTGCGCAGGTTCAGCGGGGGCTGCAGCCTCTTTTGGCGCTGAATCTGGTGCAGCAGCCGGTGCGGCGGCGGCGCCTGCTGCTTCCAGCATCAGGACGACTGAGCCCTCTTTGACTTTGTCACCCACGGTGACTTTGATTTCTTTGACCACACCAGCGTGGCTGGAGGGGATTTCCATGGAGGCCTTGTCGGACTCGACGGTGATCAGCGACTGGTCAACCGCCACGGTGTCGCCGGGCTTGACCATCAGTTCAATCACGGTGACTTCGGCGAAGTCGCCAATATCCGGCACTTTGATTTCGATTGCAGACATGAGTGTCTCCTAACTCTAACTTTTTTGATTCAGGGCCAACCTGCTGAAAAGCTCGGTTGGCCCCGCCCGTTCTTATGCGTACAGAGGGTTGACCTTGTCGGTCTGGATGCCGTACTTGGCAATGGCTTCAACCACCTTGGCCACTGGCACAGTACCGTCTTCGCTTAGCGCCTTCAGGGCCGCAACCACGATGTAGTGACGGTTGACTTCAAAGTGCTCACGCAGCTTGCTGCGGAAGTCGCTGCGGCCAAAACCATCGGTGCCCAGCACTTTGTAGGTGCGACCCTTTGGAATGAACGACCGGATTTGGTCGGCGTAGGCCTTCATGTAGTCGGTGGACGCGACCACCGGACCGGAATGCTGCTCCAACTGCTGTGCCACGAACGGCACACGGGGTGCGTCTGCGGGGTGCAAGAGGTTGTAACGCTCGCAGTCCTGGCCGTCACGGGTCAACTCGTTAAAGCTTGGGCAGCTCCAGACGTCGGCTGTGACACCCCAGTCCGCCGCCAACAGCTCCTGAGCTGCCATGCTTTCACGCAGAATCGTGCCGGAACCCAGCAATTGAACACGTGGGCCCGTTTCATCAGCGGCACCGGGCTTGCACATGTACATGCCCTTGATAATCTGTTCTTCGGTACCAGCCGTCAAACCAGGCATGGCGTAGTTTTCGTTCAGCAAGGTGATGTAGTAATACACGTTGTCCTGCTTTTCCACCATGCGCTTGAGGCCGTGGTGCAAGATCACGCCCACTTCGTGCGCAAAGGTGGGGTCGTAGCTAACGCAGTTGGGAATGGTGTTGGCCAACAAATGGCTGTGGCCATCTTCGTGCTGCAAGCCTTCGCCGTTCAGCGTGGTCCGGCCAGACGTGCCGCCCAGCAAGAAACCACGTGCCTGCATGTCACCCGCCGCCCAAGCCAAGTCGCCAACTCGCTGGAAGCCGAACATCGAGTAATACACGTAGAACGGCACCATGATGCGGTTATTGGTGCTGTAGCTGGTGGCTGCCGCAATCCAGCTGCTCATGCCGCCGGCTTCGTTAATACCCTCTTGCAGAATCTGGCCCGCTTTGTCTTCCTTGTAGTACATGACCTGGTCTTTGTCGACCGGGGTGTACTTCTGGCCTTCTGGGTTGTAAATACCGATCTGACGGAACAAACCTTCCATACCAAAGGTACGGGCTTCGTCCACCAGAATAGGCACCACACGGGGACCCAATGCTTTATCGCGCAGCAACGTCGTCAGGAAACGCACATAAGCCTGTGTCGTGGAGATTTCACGGCCTTCAGCCGTGGGTTCCATCACCGTCTTGAAAGTCTCCAAGGACGGCACCGTGAACTGCTCGTCAGATTTGACACGACGGTGCGGCAGGTAGCCGCCCAATGCCTTGCGGCGCTCGTGCAGGTATCGCATCTCGGGCGTGTCATCCGCCGGTTTGTAGAACGGAATGTCTGCAATCTGGCTGTCAGGAATTGGGATGTTGAAGCGGTCGCGGAAGGTTTTGATGTCCTCGTCGGTCAACTTCTTGGTCTGGTGAACGTTGTTTTTACCTTCGCCACTCTTGCCCATGCCAAAACCTTTGACGGTTTTGATCAACAACACGGTCGGCTGGCCCTTGTGGTTGACGGCAGAATGGTAAGCGGCGTACACCTTCTTGGCATCATGGCCACCGCGGCGCAGTGCCCAGATGTCGTCGTCGCTCATCTTGGAGACCAACTCCAGCGTGCGCGGGTCACGTCCGAAGAAATGCTTGCGCACATAGGCGCCGTCATTGGCTTTGAAGGCCTGATAGTCACCGTCCAGCGTGTCCATCATCAACTTGCGCAGCGCGCCGTCCTTGTCGCGAGCCAACAGCGGATCCCACTGGCTGCCCCACAAGAGCTTGATCACGTTCCAGCCAGAGCCGCGGAATTCGCCTTCCAGTTCTTGCACGATCTTGCCGTTGCCTCGCACCGGACCGTCCAGACGTTGCAAGTTGCAGTTGACAACAAACACCAGGTTGTCCAGCTTTTCACGTGCGGCCAAACCGATCGCGCCCAAGGACTCCACCTCGTCCATCTCGCCGTCGCCGCAGAACACCCAGACCTTGCGGTTTTCAGTGTTGGCAATGCCACGGGCATGCAGGTACTTGAGGAAGCGGGCTTGGTAAATCGCCATCAATGGCCCCAAGCCCATCGACACGGTGGGGAACTGCCAGAACTCGGGCATCAACTTGGGGTGCGGGTAGCTGGACAGGCCATTGCCATCCACTTCCTGGCGGAAGTTGAGCAACTGTTCTTCAGTCAGACGCCCTTCAAGGTAGGCTCGGGCGTAAACGCCGGGTGACACGTGACCCTGAATATAAAGACAGTCGCCTCCGTGGTTTTCGCTCTCGGCATGCCAGAAATGATTAAAGCCCGCACCAAACATATGGGCGAGCGAGGCAAATGAACCAATGTGACCACCCAAGTCACCACCATCAGCGGGGTAATGGCGATTGGCTTTAACCACCATGGCCATGGCGTTCCAGCGCATGTAGGCGCGAAGGCGGCCTTCCAGCTCCAAATTGCCAGGACAAGCCTCTTCCTGATCGGGCTCAATGGTGTTCACGTAGCCCGTGTTAGCCGAGAACGGCATGTCGATGCTGCTTTGACGCGCATGCTCCAGCAGTTGCTCCAGTAGATAGTGCGCCCGTTCAGGCCCTTCTTTTTCAATGACGGCGGACAAAGCGTCCATCCACTCTCGCGTCTCTTGACTATCTACATCGGACGGGGTGGATCCGAAACCGTTCTCTGGTACTACTGACATGCGGCGCTCCTTTGTTTTGGCTAATTTAGTACAGCATACCTATTTTGTCACAGCTTCTTTTAAATTTCAAATAATGCTTTTTACTTTCACATAATGAAATACGAAGATTCTCGAAAAATGATTGATGACCACGCAATTTGCGCTCACCTACACTTCGGGGATGCCAATTCCGATGTTCAATTCCCCTGTCGAGCCACTCGACGACACCCTATGGCAGCGCTTGGGCAACTGGTGGAAAAAGCTGCCGCCCCAGCGCCAGGACCGCTTCGCCGTCTTGGCGCCATTGGCCGCTGTCTTGCTGTTCTTGGCAGCCATCGTGACCGCCTTTGGCTACCTTCGCATCGAAGAGATTGACCGCGAGCAAGAGGCCGTCAATCGAGATGTTGAGTACACACAACAACGACTGCGCCTGCGCCTCCTGGAGCGCCAAGAGCAGATCATGCGAATCGCCAAGGAGTTGTCCAACCGGGAACTTGATATTGAAGAGTTCCAAAGCCGCGCCTTGACGATGGTCAACCAGTTCCCGGAGCTGCGTTCGCTGACCTGGATCGATGAGCGCCGACGAATCAAGGCCAGCATCGGCACCGCCAACCTGTCAGGCGCCCAGCTCAAAGCAACAGGCAACACCTTGATTCAAGGGGATACCGAGAGCACTTATTTCCTGGCCCGAGATCTCCAGCAAATTATTTACGCCCAAGGCATTGCCGCTGCCAATAAGCCGGCCATGTTGCAACTGCATATTCCGCTGAATGACCGGGCCAAATTTGCTGGGGTTTTAATGGCGGAATACTCCGTCGACGCTTTGTTTCGTTATGGCGTGCCGTCCGAGGTTTCCGCGCGATACGCCATCTCGTTTCATGACAGTGATGGGAATTTGCTGGCCGGGACCGTGATCACACCACGTGGTCCGGCGTCGAGGCTACTTCCTTGGACCGGGTCGGTCAACGCCTACGAGGTGCCGGTTTCCCCGGTCGGAAATGGTCTCATCATTCGCGGACAGGTTTACCGCACCTCTTTGGGTGTTGTTGGCAGTGGCCTGTTTTGGCTGGTCATTGTTTTGAGTTCAATGACGGCCTGGATGCTGATCGCCAACTGGCGCCACACCCGGCGTCGGCTTCGGGCCCAAGAAGCGCTGATGCTGGAAACCAGCTTTCGCCGCGCCATGGAGAACTCCATCCTGACCGGCATGAGGGCTTTGGACATGCAAGGGCGAATCACCTATGTGAATGCTGCTTTTTGTCAAATGAGCGGTTGGGAAGAGTCTGACCTGGTCGGGCGCACCGCCCCTTTCCCCTACTGGCCTGAAGACGACCATGATGCGTTGAATACCCGCCTTGAAGATGAGTTGGCCGGTCGCACCCTGCCCGGCGGCATTCAAGTTCGAATCAAACGACGCGATGGCACGCTGTTTGACGCCCGTCTCTACGTCTCCCCGCTCATTGATGCCCGAGGTGCACAAACAGGCTGGATGACGTCAATGACCGACATTACCGAGCCCAACCGTGTTCGAGAACAACTCTCGGCCTCCCATGAGCGCTTCACCACGGTTCTTGAAGCGCTCGATGCATCCATCTCTGTGGCGCCACTGGGCAGCAATGAATTGCTGTTTGCCAACAAGCTCTACCGACAGTGGTTTGGTACGCAAACTCTTGGGCACCTCCAATTGGTGGCCGAAGCCGGTGTGCCTGTACCGCCACTGAACGATGACGCGCTGGACAATGTCGACGCCTTTGCCGGACTCCCCACCAGTTTGCTGCCAGACAACGACGCCGAAAGCGCTGAGATTTACCTGACGGACTTGGGCAAGTGGCTGGAAGTCCGCTCCCGCTATTTGAGCTGGGTAGACGGGCGCTTGGCACAAATGGTGATTGCCACGGACATTACGGCGCGGCGACTCGCAGAAGAGCAGGCGGCCGTTCAAGCGGAGCGGGCGCAAAACTCCAGTCGCTTGATCACCATGGGAGAAATGGCATCCAGCGTGGCGCATGAACTGAACCAACCGTTGACGGCAATCAACAACTACTGCAATGGCATGGTGTCACGCATCAAGGCCAAGCAGATCAGCGAGGAAGACTTGCTGGGCGCACTTGAGAAAACAGCGAAGCAGGCCCAGCGGGCCGGTCAAATCATTCAACGCATTCGCTCCTTTGTGAAAAAAAGTGAACCCAATCGGTCTTATTCAAGCGTGGCTGGCATGGTCAGCGAAGCACTGGAGTTGGCTGAGATAGAAATGAGACGACGCAACGTGCGGTTGATGCACTATGTTGCCCCCCGATTGCCGCTGACCATGGTCGACCCCATCTTGATTGAGCAGGTGCTGTTGAACCTATTGAAAAATGCGGCTGAGGCGGTGGACGCCGCGCAGCGCCCGACTGCGCATCGTCTCGTCAAGCTCCGGGTTGCGTCTGCCCAAGTTGAAGGCAAACCTGTCATCGAGTTCATGGTGACCGATTCCGGACATGGCATTTCAGCTGAGGCCATGCCGCGACTCTACGAAGCCTTTTACTCAACCAAGTCAGATGGCATGGGGATTGGCCTGAGTTTGTGTCGCTCGATCGTTGAGTCCCACCAGGGAAGGATGAAAGCTGAGAACCTCTACAATGGCGTCGAAGTAACAGGGTGTAGCTTCACGTTCTGGATCCCCATGCCGGAGCCCCCGCCTACTGAAAAACAAGGACGTCAGAGCTGAATATGAGTTTGATACCTAAAAAAGGCACGGTTTACGTCGTGGATGATGACGAAGCCGTTCGGGATTCGTTGCAATGGTTGTTGGAAGGCAAGGACTATCGGGTTCGCTGCTTTGAATCTGCTGAATCTTTCCTCAGTCGTTACGACTCTCGCGAGGTGGCCTGCCTGATTGTGGACATTCGCATGGGTGGTATGACGGGCTTGGAACTCCAAAACCGTTTGATTGAAAACAACTCCCCTTTGCCCATTGTGTTCATTACAGGGCACGGCGACGTGCCGATGGCCGTGGACACCATGAAAAAAGGCGCTATGGACTTCATCCAGAAGCCCTTCAAGGAGGAGCAATTGCTGGACCTGGTTGAGCGCATGCTCGATCACGCGACAACGGCCTTTGCTGATTACCAAGTGGCGCAGAACCGCGACGCCTTGATCGCCCGTCTGACGTTGCGCGAATCTCAGGTTTTAGAGCGCATAGTTGCGGGACGCCTGAACAAGCAAATTGCCGACGATCTCGGCATCAGTATCAAGACAGTGGAAGCCCACCGCGCCAACATCATGGAAAAGCTCAATGCCAACACCGTGGCCGACCTGTTGAAAATCGCTTTGGGTCAGACACCTGCCAAGGCTTGACGCTATTTAATTTATAGCTGCCCGCGCTCTTTACACAAGGGCTAGCGGGCTTTTTTACTTATGAGATTGAAATTATGACCAATCAAGGCAGCGCCCAAAACATCGACGGAATTGCCCTCTCCACCCAACTCCGTACCGACCTTGCTGCACGGGTCGTCGCATTGAAGTCAAAGGGTGTCACGCCGGGCTTGGCGGTGATACTGGTCGGCGACGATCCCGCCAGCGCGGTCTATGTGCGAAACAAGGTGAAAGCCTGCGCCGACACAGGCGTGCATTCGATTTTTGAGAAATATGGGGCCTCGCTGTCGGAAGCCGACCTTCTGACCCGCATTGCATCGCTCAATACCGACCCAACAATCCACGGCATTCTGGTTCAAATGCCACTGCCCAAGCACATCAACCCTCACAAAGTAATCGAGGCCATTTCCACCTCCAAAGACGTAGATGGCTACGCCACCTTGAGCGCAGGCGAGTTGATGACGGGTCAACCCGGCTTTCGCCCGTGCACGCCTTATGGCTGCATGAAGTTGATTGAAACCACCGGCATTGATTTGCGTGGCAAGCATGCAGTGGTCATCGGCCGCAGCAATACCGTGGGCAAGCCCATGGCCATGTTGCTTCTGCAAGCCAATGCGACGGTCACCGTCTGCCATAGCGGAACGACCGACATCGGCTATCACACCCGCCAAGCCGACGTCGTTGTAGCCGCCGTTGGCAAACGCAATGTGCTGACCGCCGACATGGTGAAGCCTGGTGCCATCGTGATTGATGTTGGCATGAACCGCAACGACGACGGCAAGTTGTGCGGCGACGTCGACTATGCCGGCGTGAAAGAAGTAGCCAGCTTTATTACGCCTGTGCCTGGCGGCGTGGGGCCCATGACCATCACCATGTTGTTGGTCAACACGCTGGAATCGGCCGAGCGCACCGCCTGACTTGGTATTGACGGCGCCTACACAGTGCGCCTCTTGAATTGACGGCCCTTGGCCGCAAAATAGAGCTTATGAACAATCCCCTGCTTTCCTTCACCGACCTGCCGCTGTTCGACCAAATCACCCCCGAGCATGTCACGCCCGCGATGGACGTGCTGCTCGCAGACGCCAGCGCGGCCCTTGAAGCCGTGACCGCACCGGATTTCCCTGCCGGCTGGACTGATATTTCCGCCGTGTTGGACGTGTCGACAGAGAAGCTGGGCCGCGCTTGGGGCGCAGTGAGTCATTTGAACAGTGTGGCCGACACCCCCGAATTGCGTGCGGCTTACAACGAAGCATTGCCCAAAATCACTGAGTTTTTCACCCGCCTGGGTGCTGATGAGCGCCTGTACGCCAAGTACAAAGCCATCGACACGGCGTCGCTGAACGCAGAGCAACTTCAGGCACACACCTACGCGATTCGCAACTTTGTGCTGGGGGGGGCCGAGTTGACCGGACCTGCCCGTGATCGCTTTGTGGCCATCCAAGAGCGAAGTGCAGAACTGAGCCAAAAATTCAGTGAAAACGCGCTCGACGCGACCGATGCCTTCTCGCACTATGCAACGGCAGAAGAGTTGGACGGTGTCCCCACCGACGTGAAGCAAGCCGCCCGCACCGCCGCATCTGCTGACGGCAAAGAAGGCTTCAAGCTCACACTTAAATTGCCATGCTACTTACCAGTCATGCAATTTGCCAAAAGCAGCGCACTGCGCGAAATTCTCTACCGCGCCTATGTCACTCGCGCATCGGACCAAGCTGATGAGTCAGCCCGCCAGTTTGACAATTCAGCCTTGATCAATGAGATGCTGGCCTTGCGACTTGAAGAGGCCAAGTTGCTGGGCTATAGCAGCTTTGGTGAGCTGTCTGTGGCGCCAAAAATGGCAGAGTCGCCAGAGCACGTCGTCACCTTCCTGCAGGATCTGGCCACCAAGGCGCGGCCCTTTGCCGAAAAGGACTTGGCGGACTTGCGTCAATATGCCAATCAGCACCTTGGCCTTGCCGAGCCCCAGCCATGGGATTGGCCTTATATCAGCGAGAAGCTCAAAGAAGCCCGGTACGCGTTCAGTGAGCAGGAAGTCAAACAGTACTTCACAGCGCCCAAGGTACAGGCAGGCTTGTTCAAGATTGTTGAAAGCTTGTTTGAAGTTCAAATTCAACGGGACACGGCGCCCGTGTGGCATTCGGGCGTTGAGTTCTACCGCATTGAGCGCAGTGGGCAACTGCTCGGGCAGTTCTACCTAGACTCAGCCGCGCGCAAAGGCAAACGCGGTGGCGCCTGGATGGACGACGTGCGGGGCCGCTGGATGCGACCCGACACTCACCAGTTGCAAACCCCAGTGGCGAATCTGGTTTGCAATTTCGCGGACGGTGTAGATGGAAAGCCTCCGCTGCTGACGCACGACGATGTAACCACCCTCTTCCATGAGTTCGGCCACGGCCTGCACCACCTCTTGACCCAAGTGAATGAGCGGGATGTCTCCGGCATCAGCGGCGTTGAATGGGACGCTGTGGAGTTGCCGAGCCAGTTCATGGAAAATTTCTGCTGGGAATGGGAAGTCCTCAAAGGCATGACCGCCCATGTCGACACTGGTGAAGCCTTGCCGCGAGCGCTTTTCGACAAAATGCTGGCAGGAAAAAACTTCCAAAGTGGCATGCAAACGCTGCGACAAATTGAATTTTCCCTGTTCGACATGCTGTTGCACACGACCCATGACCCGGCGAATGACATCATGTCTTTGCTGAACCAGGTTCGGGAAGAGGTTGCGGTGCTTCAGCCGCCAAGCTGGAGTCGCACCGCCCATACCTTTAGCCACGTGTTTGCAGGTGGTTATGCGGCCGGCTATTACAGCTACAAATGGGCCGAGGTATTGAGCGCCGATGCCTATGCCGCGTTTGAAGAATCGGTCGGGCCAGACGGCTTGCCAAATGCCGAGACTGGTAGAAAATACCGGCAAGCCATTCTCGAGGCCGGTGGCAGTCGCCCGGCAATCGAATCCTTTAAAGCATTTCGTGGCCGTGAACCTGCTTTGGATGCATTGCTTCGGCATCAAGGCATGGCAGAACAGACCTGACGAAGTCACCTCTTGGAAAACA
>JBBKVN010000428.1:0-9231 GCA_037968455.1 Rhodoferax sp. | reverse complement strand
GATTGGTGACTACCTAATTAATTTATACCAATGTGGAAATTAATAATAATTTTCGGAAGTTAATTGTCATTAAATGATAATTTAATATTCTTCATTGAAGTTATTGAAATTCAATTTCGACTGAAGTAGCATCTCATCTCATGAATGCACATGAGATTTCCCCTGAGAAAATCGCAAAAGCACGCGAGTGGTTTGTTCTTCATGGAATTCCCTTGAGTGAATGGGCTGATCAGCACAAAGTGAATCGCAGCATTCTCTATGCTGTCTTGAGTGGGAAAAGTCGATGTGTCAGGGGTGAGAGTCACAGGATCGCAGTGCTGTTGGGTTTGAAGCCCAAGGTCTTAACTGATCAGAGTAGTGGCCTAGAGAGTCCGGTTTCCCCAGAGGCGGTTGTATCCATTTCGACACCCTCGACCACCGAAGAGGCGGGTCACGCCGATTTTCAATCCGAGTCTGCTGCTGCCGCTCAGCATCTACACGTTTAACCTGTCATGAACTGGCATCAGCCGTTTTCCATTCATGGTGCATATAGGCCTGTGAGATTGCCGTTTGCTCTTGAATTCAATCGAGCAGAGGTGAGCCAGTTGGAGCTCAGAATCCAACGCCTCTGGCTATTCATGGTGGAAATTCTCAAACCCACAGCCAGGAGGTGTGCCATGTAAAAGCAAAACGCCGACCACCCTTTCGAATGACCGGCGCATGCCGAAAGCTGGATTAGCAACTTCCTTAGGTTTCGGACCCTGAGAAAAGTATCTCTCCGGTAGACGGCTGTGTCAAGCCCATTTTCAGCGGACTTCACCAACGCTTGGTGTTGTCCGTCTATAGGAGAGATATATGCCTGCTGCACGCAAGGTAGTGACGCGTTCGCCCAAACGAAACGTCGGACTCGTCAACTGCCCCTGGTTCCAGGACCGACCGATTGAGCACGAAAGCCGGCTGGAAAAGCACTTCGTGCTCAGGGCCATGCTGTTTCCTGGACTCAAGTCCATTCAGCACCAGCCATTCCAAATGCCCCTGGAGCACCAGGGCACTCGATACACCCCAGACTTTCTGCTTTCCTTTACCACTGGGGAAGGTTTGGTCTTTGAGGTGAAACGATCAGAGCGAATCAAAGCTCAAAAAAAGCGGTTTGATGAGATTACCGCTCTGTGCAATCAAAACAGCCTCCAGTTCTTCGTGGTTCATCAGGGCCAGATCGAAGGGCAGCGTCGGGCCGAGCGGGCTGGGCTGATCCGGAGGTACGCCATGCTGGCACCTGACAACCTGGTTGGACGACAGGTTGCGGAGTACGTCATTGAGCGCGGCAAAGGCGTGGCAATTAAAGACCTTAAGAAGAAGTTCCAAGTCTCCCAAGAGCAACTCCTGGGCATGGTTGCCCATCGACACATTGCTTTGAATAGATCGCTACTTATCAGCGATGACGACCTGTTATTCCCCCCACATTTGGAGATCAAAAATGCCTCAATTCAGTTTGGAAGTTGGTTTGGTTGTGCGCCGTGGAACTCAACAGCTGGAATTCCTCAGAATGCTTGATGGCAACAAGGTTCAATTTGAAGACCAGAGAACCCGGCATGTCCAGGTCATGAAACTCTCGGATTTTTATCGGGAGGTGATGTCCAAAAAAATTCAACCTGTGATTGGTGACATTGCTGAAATTTCAGCCAACGAGATGGAATTAAAGGCGCCGGCGCTGATATCTGACATTTCATCCCTGAGTCCAAAGGATCAGACGCTTCTTGAGCGGCGGATGAATTGGGTCAAGTCGCTACGCAAACGCGGCATCACGCGGGGACAGCGAGGAAGGATAGAAAAGGCGATCCCTGCCATTGCGGAGGCCCTCAATGACACAGATCCGCCCAGTGTGTCGACGCTTGTAGTGTGGATGCGCAAATACGACATTTCATGCAGAAATCCGGCTGCGCTATTGTCCGGAAATCGCAATCGAAGGCGCAATCCGAGGGTGCATCCACTAGTCGAAGACTTGATTGATAAAAAACTCAGAAGTGTCTACCTTACCCGCTCACGGCACACACTTCGGCATGTGCATGAGCAGGTCCTGTTGTCCCTTCGAAAGCTGGTTGAGACCAAGAAGATTGAAAAGGAGTCATCGCAAGTCAGTATGGCGACCATCAGCCGTCGCTTGTCCGAATTTGGGCCCTACGAGCTTGCTAAAGCACGCTATGGAGCCGCTTACGCGCGTGCCCGTTTCCGCACAACCGTGGAGGGATCTCTGGCGGTGCGTGCGATGCAAAGGCTCGAGTGCGACCACACATTGCTCAATTGGGTTGTTATTTGCGACCGAACGGGCCTCCCATTGGGGCGGCCCACCTTGACGATCATTGTTGACAGCATGAGTGGCTATGTTGTGGGAATCTATGTGTCTTTTAATGGCCCCGGCCTGACCAGCGTCTTGAGTGTTCTAAAAAATGCCATCAAACCCAAGGATGACTTTGCCCAAGCGGCCGGAACAAAACAGCCTTGGCTGGCATTTGGCATTGGCGAGACCCTGGTGCTGGACAACGGTTTAGAGTTCCATGCCAAAGCATTTCAGCTGGCCGCCTGGGAACTTGGCATTGATCTGGAGTATTGCCGTGTTCGATCGCCTTGGCTCAAGCCCAAGGTCGAGCGTTTCTTCGCCAATCTTGACTATTTTTCCCTCGTCAGGGGGCGCGTGCGCAAGCCGGTCAATCACGTCTTGAACATTGACCCCAAAGAGGATGCTGCCATCATGTTCAGCGACTTTGTCCGCGGCCTCGTGAAATTTGTCGTGGATGTGTATCCGTTTGAGCTCAATAGCCGAAAGCTGTGCACTCCCTTCGATTTATTCAAGGAGAGTTTCAATGCATTGAGGCCACCGAGCTTTCAGTGGTCAATGGATCAGCTGGACTTGATCGCAGCCATGCGGGCCAACCTGACCGTGGGACCGGGGGGCATTGACCTACAGGGGATTACCTATTCCTCCTCTGAAGTTCGTTACCTGAAGGAGGAATTTGGTCACAAATTTAAAACCGACGTGAAGTGGAATCCAGATGACCTGTCCTTCCTGTATTTGCAGCACCCTCGGAGCAAAGACTGGCTACCCGTGCCCAGCGTTCGGTCAGACTATACGGATGGGCTGTCGTGGACACAGCATCGCCTGATTCGCAAGCATGCGAGAGAGAAGCACGTCACAGGAGGGGGCGTCGAGCAGTTGCTGCAAGCCCGTCAGGAGCTTCACGAGACGTGGATGAATGGTGTGATTCGGAAAAATCGTAGCCAGGACATGCGCACTGCATCCAAGTTTTCAGGGATCTCGTCCAACCAGATTCTCTTGCCGGAAAAAACGCCAGCAATGGCTTTACCGCCGAAAAAACTGCTCACTGTTGACGAGGATTTTCAGCTTCACGTCAATGACATTGAACCCTTTGAAGCTTTTGTCATGCGGGGCGCCAAATGAACCTATTCAATAGCGAGGACGACATTGATTTCTCCGAATTTGATCTGGACGAGCGGGAAATAGCAGCCAGAAGGCTTCTTATGTATTCCGACAAGGCGCTGGATGTTGGCCTGCCGATTGACCATCTCTTTGTGAATCACCCCGGGTTTTCCGAGGCGTTGGCCGGCTTGGACAGGATTTTCCAGCTCGCCACCAGGGTGGATATGCCACATGGGATGGGCGTGTTTGGCCCGACAGGGACCGGTAAAACATCTTTGCTCAAGTACTTTCAGCGTTCACTGCCGAACTCATCCTTGTTCACCCCCGGTCTTGGAGCGGTGTATGTCAGGATCCCGATGCGCGTCACAGCCCCCTACCTGGTCGGCGCGCTGCTACGCATCTATGGGTATCCTTTCCGGCGCGTGACCAAGGAGGCAATGGAACAACGCATCACGATCCTATTGGAGGCGATTCGCCAAAAAGGTACTCGAGTCCTCATCTTTGATGAGGCGAACAACCTAGCGCCTGAGGGGGCGAAAAGGAGGACTATTGGCGGGGATGGCACCTCTCCGACAGACCTGATTCGCCAACTGATGGACGACGCCCATTTAGGTGTGGTCTTTTCCGGTACCGGAACTCTCGACGACATTTCTGAGCTCGATGAGGCGTTGGGCAGTCGTGTGGTCGGCCGTTTCAAATTGGAGTTGTTCAACTACGACATGTCCTGGGTTCGACTGATAAAAGGGTTCGTGCAGCAAACCACAGAGTTTGATATCAGCATACTGTTGGCGCCAGACGTCAGCCAGAAGCTTCATCAATTGACGGAAGGGCGCTTGCGCAATCTAAAAAGGCTGATTACTGAAATGGTGTTGGTGGCCGTAGATGACGGTGCGCAAGGCGTTGAGCTCAAGCATATTTGCCGCGCGTACAACATGGTCTATGGGGTGGCAGCCCAAAAAAGGAATCCTTTTGAAGTCGTTCCCGCATAGCCTGCCAGTAACGTGTGTTGCGCAGCCGGGTGAAAGTGGAATGGGCTTTCTGCTGCGCAGCGCCTCGGCCAATGGATTAAGCCTGCATGCCCTGCGGGATCTGGCGGGCATCCCATTCGTGCGAACTTTCTGGGGGGCGGACTCGGACGGCCTTGCGAAAATACTCGGTATGCCAGTCTCCGAGCTGCAGGGGTTGCTGGTCGAAAAGGGCAGGTATATGGGTGAGCCCGCTTACCTGTTGTACGAGCATGTGTTTTTGCGTTCGCATCTGCTGCGAGTCTCAAAGCCGCAGGTATGCGTTTATTGCGTACACAGGACAGGCTTTTGCCGAGCTATGTGGGATTGTGGACTTTATACGGTTTGCCATGTCCACAAGACGCCGCTGACTGAGATCTGCAAAGGCTGTGGCAAATCATTACGTTGGTTTCGATCGGCCGTTGATGTGTGCCAATGCGGTGTCTACCTCAAAGCGCTGGATGAACAACTTGTCAATGACAGCAGCGCGGAATTTACGGTCGCGAAGTGGATCGCCAGCCACTTTGAGGGCGAGGCGAGGCGCCAATGCCTCGCCACAGGTTATCCGCATTGGATGGACGAGCTTTCACTGGATGGCCTGTGCACATTGATCAGAGCATTTGGCATCCATACCAAAGCGTATCAACGAGTCACGAATTCAAGCCTTGCAAAAGAAGATGGGTTTTTTTGGCGGAGTGTATGTGCGAGGGCGCTTTCACGTTTGCGAACTTGCACACCCGCCATATCCCTCACTGAGTTGGCACCTTGGGTATGGGAGGGCTGTCTTGAGAGTATGACTTTGGTCGCTGCAACCACTCAAGATCAGCAGGTCGCGTCAATGCTGCTGCGAGAAGTGTTTGGGACTGTCGCGACGGCAAAGATGGGAAGCCAGCGTTCTGCGCTTTGCCAGATGCGACTTTTTGAGGACTAGACAATGATTGAGCAAAAATTGTTCGTTGTACCGGAGCCAGGCTTGGCTGAGGCGCCGTCATCATGGTTGCCCCGCGCAGCAGCCAGCCAGGCAGAATCAACGCGTGAATTTGCCCGTTTTATGGGGTTCTCAGCGGGCGGCGACTACGATGCCCAATTTGTGCGTATGTCACCTCGGCATATTGCCAAAGCCTGCGGGTTTAGGGCAGACATCTTTGACGTCGTTCACAGCATGCTGGAGCTGGCACAGTCTCTGCGTATGACGTCTCCGGTTCTTCTGCGTTGCGGGCAAAAACCGCGCTACCGATACTGTCCTGAATGCTTGCGGACCCAAAGCACGCCATATTTCCCAATTCACTGGCGAATTGATGCATACCGGCTGTGTCATATCCATGGCTGCTTGCTTGAAGAAGTTTGCCCTCATTGCTCTCGGATGATTTTTCCCCAACGAAACTGGATGAGATCCGGGTGTGAACGCCGAGGTGTCAGCATGGCGAGTCAATGCCTGGATTGCTCAAAGTTTCTTTGGGACGTGGTTCCGCTGGAAATGGACCGCATTGACTCTAGGCATCTGTCGTGTCTCGATAGGGCAAGGTTGGAAAACGGACGCCCTTTTGTCGCAGCGTTGGTTCACGGGCGGGTTGTTCTCACTATGTCTAATGTGACCGACGTTCGAATCGGTTTGAAGCTGATCGAAAAAGCAAGAATGCTTGCGGTTGGGACCAAATTGGGTGCTTCACATTTCCGAGAGCTGCAGGTCCCTCGATCTGAAAAGCCACCATGCCGTCCATCTCACATGCGGGCTGAAGAAATTTTGGAGTCTGGAGTCTTGACGGGGCATTGAGCACCATAACAAGCTGGGGGTGTAGACGTTTTTGGTAAACAGCCTGTTGGCAGAACTCTGGGATCTTGCAAGGGGCAATGGTGACCGTAGAAATGCGACCCTTACCCAACGTTCTGCTTGCGGGTCAAAAAATCCCGGCTTGAACCTTGTTGAAAAATCACAGGTTCTTGTCGCCTGCACAAGATTGGATGTTTCTTGTTTTGGAAGATTGCGTGGTGTCCAGTCAAAATGCCACCAAACTGGCACTTCCCTGAAGTGGGGGAGGGCGCAGAGGTTTACTTATTGGTTGACGAAGGTGATTCCCCAGACTTCGTGCTTTTATATGATGAGTCTGAGGGGGCAGGTCAACCGAGGAAAAGGAGCATGCAGTTGCCAGCAAGATGTTGCGAACGTCGATATCCCCAGATTCTCTTGAGTCATCAAACGGTCAGGAATAAGCAATGTTAGTGTTTCTCGACACCGAATTCACAAAACTTGCCCGGCCTGACCTCATCAGCATTGCACTGGTGAGTGATGATGGCCGGGAGTTCTATGCCGAGCGCACCGACTATTATCCGGAGGATTGCAGCGACTTTGTGCGGGAAAATGTGCGGCCGTTGCTGGGCCGTGTGCCTGACGCTGCCTGTAGCCGTCCAGAATTGACCGACCGCGTTCGGGAGTGGTTCAGACAGTTGCCAGAACGGGCCACGGTTGTTTATGACTATGAGTGGGATTGGCGATTACTGGCCGTAACCATGCTTGGGCGACCTCACAGCAAACCGCCGGGCGGTTTCGCGGAGCAACTGTACTTGGATAGTTCTGCCATCACTCACCCCGTCTTCGAGAAGACCCTGAGCGCAGCCTATACGCTCGAATGGCTACCAAAACACCATGCCCTTGCCGATGCGCGGGCGCTGAGGGCGGGCTACCAAGCGTGGCGTGCATTCACGGAGCCAAACGAGCTATCCTGAGTTTTTGAAACTCAGGATATAGCCCCCGAGGGAGCAGGGCCCATTAGCAGATGGCATGGTCCGCCCACCTAGGCAGCTTTGCAGCTGAAGTGAGGTAACCCAGCAGTCAGGTGGGGCCTCGCAGAAGAGGCATCGTTGTGCCAAAGTGGAGGTTCTACGTAACCACTTAAATCTGGAGGCCCCACCATGGAATTTACTGCACAACTGCCCGTCATTGGCCTGGATCTGGCCAAGTCTGTGTTTCAGCTTCACATCGTCGACATGGATTCCGGCGAGATCCAGCGCCGCCAGATCAAGCGTGCCAAGCTCACTGATTTCTTCGCCAAGTGCCAGAAAAGCCTTGTCGCGATGGAGGCTTGTTCCAGCTCCCATTATTGGGCACGCACTCTCATGACGTTGGGGCATCAGGTCAAAATGCTCCCAGCCCAACATGTCAAAGCCTTTTTGTTGCGCGACAAGACCGATGCCATGGATGCACAAGCGATCTGGGTGGCCGCCCAGCAGCCCCATATCCTGCCTGTACCCGTCAAGACTGAGCGTCAACAAGCGTGCATGGCATTGCACGGCATGCGCCGCCAACTTATGAAGATGCGCATTATGCAAACCAATGCGCTGCGCGGCATACTGGGCGAGTTTGGCATTGCACTGCCTGTTGGGCACAACAAGCTGCTCAAGTCGATCCAAGGCGAGTTGGCCAAGGCACAGCAGGCTAACCTGCTGGCGGCCGACTTGGTGGTCAGTGTTCAGGAACAGCTCAAACGCATTGATGGGTTGCAGGATGACGTCGACCACATTGGCCAGCGGCTGCGCACCATGATCCGGGAGGATCGGCAGATGCAGGCGATCCAACAGATTCCTGGCGTTGGGGACTTGACGGCCTCAGCGCTGGTAGCCGCCGTCGGGGACTTTTCGTCATTCAAATCCGGACGCCAGTTTGCGTCGTGGGTGGGGTTGACGCCAAGGCAGGTTGGAACTGGGGGGAAGACACAGCAGCTAGGTATTTCCAAGCGCGGTGATACTTATCTGCGGACCCTTTTGATTGCCGGAGCCAGAGCCGTGATTGCAATGTCGGAGAAATCGAACTGGATCACTCGGCTGCTCGAACGTCGACATTTCAACGTGGTAGTGGTCGCGTTGGCCAACAAGATGGCGCGTACCGCGTGGGCGGTCCTGGCCAAAGGCGCAGCCTTTGACCAGGTCAAGTGGAATCCTATCGAACAAGTGACTGCATGATCGGCGCCATCTCAGCACCCAGCGATCCAAGCCAAAGAGCACAACCGTTTTGAAGGAGAGCATGCAAGAAGCGCAGTGATGGAATGAAGGCCAAACCGGGTTGGGGGCATTCCGGCGAATGACTCGTACTTTGAGTACGAAAAGCAGATAGGAACCCCGACCGCGAATAGCCATCATGGGCAGCAGAACCAACTGCACAAACAGCCCGGATGTAAGGCAGCAAACCTTTCAAACTATCGCGACGACGAAACTTGCTTTCCTTGGGCGGACCATGTAAGTCATTCAGTCGCCGGCGCAATCACCGTATCTATGTCCGCTAACGGGGAGGTCTATTGTCAAAGTGGTCGTCGTGTGTCGATCAGAAGCGGGTGCCCACGGGTGTCAGCTTCTGGGCAACAGAAAAATTATTATTGCCGAGGTTCCATAAAGCTCCCGTACGGTTGGCGATGCCCCCCTCTGTATTTCCGACATCGGAGGCCGGAAAGGCTGAGGCAGGCGTGCATTGGTTTCTATAGCATTCGAATCCGACCGCACCAACGCACGGTGGCTGGATTCGGACATCCCCACCTAACCTAGACCTTCATCGGCAACTGCATGGGAAGTGGTGCGTGCAGCGGCGATGGAAACGGTGCCTCAGATGGTGGTGGCCTGGGCGATGGCGGTGTGGGCAGCCGTGCCAATGGTGCCGTCCACCAGCACATCTTTCAGTACGGCGTTGCTGTCTTCTCGCGGTGCAGGGGCAAGCGCCGGGGTATCGGTGTCAAACAGCTGCAGCCGCTCGCGTGGCACGCCGCGCTCAATGAGCGTGGTGAAAACGCTTTGCGCCGTTTCACGGTTGGCAAAAAAGCCCGACAC
>JBBKVN010000427.1:0-9390 GCA_037968455.1 Rhodoferax sp. | reverse complement strand
GAACACGGCGGACCCATGCTGTTTGGCGAGTTCTGTATTGCCGACGCGTTTTTTGCCCCGGTCTGTATGCGCCTCAGCAACTACGCCCTGCCCGTGCCGCCGACCATTGCCGCCTATGTGGCCCGAGTCAAGGCTCTGCCCGGCGTCAAAGCTTGGATGGACGAGGCCCTGACCGAGCAGGACTTTCTGGACTTTGAAGAGCCCTACCGCCTGTCACGCTAAGGGGCTTGGGTTTCAGTAAACTGCCCACCATGCAGATATACATGGTGGGTGGTGCGGTGCGCGATGCCCTGCTGGGTTTACCAGTGAAAGACCGCGACTGGGTGGTGGTGGGTGCGACGCCCGAGGCCATGACGGCCCAAGGCTACCTGGCCGTGGGGCGTGATTTTCCGGTGTTTCTACACCCCAAAACCAAAGAAGAATACGCCCTGGCCCGCACCGAGCGCAATTCGGCGCCGGGATACCGGGGGTTTGTCATTCATGCCGCGCCAGACGTCACGCTGGAAGATGACTTGGCGCGACGCGACCTGACCATCAACGCCATTGCCATTGGCGTCGACCACATCGACAAGCAGGGCCAGTTTGACCCGCTGCACCCGCACCTCACCGACCCCTATGGCGGACAGAACGACCTGAAAAACAAGGTGTTTCGCCACGTCAGCCCCGCGTTCAGCGAAGACCCGGTGCGCATTCTGCGGGTGGCCCGCCTGGCCGCCCGCTTTACCGATTTCACCGTGGCGCCTGAGACGCTGGCTTTGATGATCAACATGGTCAACGCGGGCGACGTCGATCATCTGGTGGCCGAGCGGGTTTGGCAGGAACTGGCCCGCGGCTTGATGGAAGAGCGCCCATCCCGCATGTTTGACGTGCTGCGAGACTGCGGCGCCTTGGCCCATCTGCTGCCTGAACTGGACCGCCTTTGGGGCGTGCCCCAGCGCGCGGACTACCACCCCGAGGTGGACACCGGCATCCACATGATGATGGTCATGGACATGAGTGCCCAGCTCAATGCCTCGCTGGCCGTGCGCGTGGCCTGCCTGTTTCATGACCTGGGCAAAGGCACGACGCCCGCGCACATCCTGCCCCGCCACCTCGGCCATGAGGAGCGCAGTGCGCGGCTTCTGAAAAAGGTGTGTGAACGGCTGCGGGCGCCGACCGATTGCCGGGAGCTGGCCGACGTAGTCGCCCGAGAACACGGCAATATTCACCGCAGCGCTGACCTGAACGCCGCCGCTGTAGTGCGCCTGCTGGAGCGGTGTGACGCCTTTCGCAAGCCACAGCGGTTTGGCGAGGTGTTGCTGGCCTGCGAATGCGACGCCCGTGGCCGGGGCGGGCTGGGCGACTCGCCGTACCCGCAAGGGCCCCGCCTGTGGGCGACGCTAACGGCCGCCCTAGGGGTGACTACAAACACCATTGCCGAAGCAGCCATGGCGGCGGGCGTCCAGGGCAAGGCCATTGGCGAACTCATTCACCAGGCACGGGTCAAAGCCATCAAGGCGGCCTCTCCGCCATGGGTCGCTGGCGCCGATACCGGTACAAATGCCAAGTAGTATTGGCGCTTAAGCCTGTAGGGCACCGATTGTTTGCTTTTTTGGGTTTCCCATCATGTCCCGATTGCTGATTGTTGAAGACGACGACTTGCTCCGCGATGGCCTGAGCGCCCAGCTCACCAACGCGGGCCACACGGTGACCACGGCGGCAGACGGCGCCCTGGCCCAAACCCTGCTGGAATCCAACCGGTACGACGGCGTGGTGCTCGATTTGGGTCTGCCGAAAATCGGTGGCATGGACCTTCTGCGCTGGATTCGCCGGCGCTTGCCTGCGCTGCCGGTGCTGATTTTGACCGCGCGCGACGGCATTGATGACCGGGTTCAAGGTCTGAACGCCGGCGCCGACGACTACCTGACCAAGCCTTTTGACATGGGCGAGTTGCAGGCTCGTTTGGGCGCCCTGTTGCGCCGTGCCCAGTTGCCCGCCTTTGGTGGCTCGCTGGAAGTGGCCGTCAACACGTCAGGTGCCCTGCGCGTGGATGCCCGCCTGCCCCAAGCCTGGCTGGGCGATGTGGCGCTGGAGCTGACGCAACGTGAATGGGCCTTGCTGTCGCTGCTGGTCAGCCACGCCGGGCAGGTGGTGAGTCGCGAAGACGTGATGGAGCGCTGGCAATCCGAGCCCGCTGAGGGTGGGGGTGCCGCCTCCAACGCGCTGGAGGTCTACATCCACCGCCTGCGCCGCAAGCTGGCCGACTCCGGACTCAATATTCGCAATGTGCGTGGTCTTGGCTACATGCTGGAGACCGCGACACCGTGAACGCACTCCCCTCGCACGGCTTGTCGCTCAAGCGCCAGTTGTTGCTGTGGCTGATGCTGCCGCAACTGGTACTTTGGCTGGTGGGTGGCGCCCTGACTTACCGCGTGGCCCTGAGCTACGCTGAAAAAGGCATCGACCAGTCCCTCACCCAATCCGTTCGCTCACTGGCCCGTCAGGTCAAGCCCATTGGCTCTGGCCTGTTGATTGATTTCCCCAAGGCCGCCCAGGACATCATTGAGCAAGACCCGAAGGACCGGGTGAGCTACATGGTCTCTTCGCCGCCCGGCCGGTTTTTACTGGGCAACAGCAATTTGCCCAACCCGGTCAACCTCACGCCTCTCACCGGCGTCCCGGTGCTCTACAACGCCACCATTGAGAGCAAACCCATGCGGGTGGCGCTACTGGACGTGGACTACGGTGACGCCGACGCCCCCCAACGCCTTCGGGTGCAGGTGGCCAAAAGCCTGGCTGTCCAGAAGCGCATCACGGCCGAATTGGTCGCCGACATCCTGGCGCCCTTGTTAGTCTTGGGCGCCTTGCTGGGTGTTCTGGTCTATGGCGGGGTGTCACGCGGGCTGATTCCCCTGAAGCGGCTGCAAGCCCAACTGGGCGACCGGCAGGAGCACAGCCTGTCTGCGCTGTCCCCCATTGAGATGACACAAGCCCCTCAAGAAGTGCATGCGCTGGCGGGCGCCGTCAATCAACTGCTCTCCGCTGTTCGACGCAGCCTGGGCCAGGAGAAACGCTTTTTAAGCGATGCGGCCCACCAGTTGCGCACGCCTTTGGCGGGGCTGATCAGCCAAACCGAACTGGCCATTGCCGAACCCGATCCCCAGGCCCTGCGTGCCCGCTTGGCCAAGGTGCTGGCCGGGGCCCAGCGCAGTGCGCACCTGGTTCACCAGTTGCTGTCTCTGGCCCGCAACGAAGCCGACGTCCGACTGCAACTGCTGGATGTGGCCGCGCTGGCCCGCGAAATTGCCCGCGAATGGACGCCCCGGGCGCTGGCGGCCGGCATTGACCTTGGCTTTGAGGGTGAAGACAGCCTGATGATCGACGGCGAAAAGCTGCTGCTGCGAGAGGCGCTGAGCAACCTCATTGACAACGCCATTCTTTACAGCGGCAAGGGCAGCATGGTGACTTTGCGCTGCACACAGTCTGCTGGCCAGGCCCTGATTGAAGTCGAAGACAACGGACCGGGCCTGACAGATGCTGAGCTGGAACATGTTTTTGAGCGCTTCTGGCGCGCCAGCGACTTGCCGGGCGGATGTGGTCTGGGCCTGGCCATCGTGGCAGAAATCTCCCACCGCCACAACGGCAGCGCCACGGCAGTTCGCAATGAGCCCAGCGGCTTGCGTGTTACGCTTCAGCTGCCATTGGCCAAACGGGCGGCCTGACCATTGACGGCCCATTGGCACAGGAATCAAGTGAGATACTCAAGCATTCGTATTCGGGGATTTTGCACCTCAAGCACTCTCAGCCTGGACATTGCGTGACCGAAGATCAGCCCCCACTACCCAAGCGCCCACTCGACGACTCTGCCTGGACCCGACCACCACGTACTGGCGGGACGAACCCCTGGCGGCACATCCTGGAAACATCTGGAGAGGGAGTGTGGGACTGGGACGTTCTCACGGGAATACAGACCTTTTCACGTCGCTGGAAAGAAATGCTCGGCTATGCCGATCACGAGGTGGGCTCCGGTTACCACGAATTCTTTGATCGACTGCACCCCGATGATGTGGGTCGCCTCAAACTCTCTGACCGCGCCCATTTGAGCGAACCGGCCGAAAGCAATGCCATTGAAATTCGCATGCGTTGCAAGGACGGCACTTGGAAGTGGATTTTGTCGCGCATTTTGGTGGTGTTGCGCGACGAACAGGGTCACCCCGTGCATGTCACGGGAGCTCACACGGACATCAGCGACCGCAAAGCTCAGGAAGCGGCTTTGCAGCAGTTGAACCAACAGTTGGTGAACCAGTCGGACCGCCTTGAAACAACGTTAAAAAGCATCAGCCAAGGCATTCTGCTTTTTGACAACACATCCCGCGTGGTGATGTTCAACCCCCGTGTTTGTGAGCTTCTGGCGGTTTCCGCCGAGGCCCTGTCGGCCGGGCCCACGGTACAAGCACTGTGCCAACTCCTGCTGCAACGAGGTGACTTGGGCCCTGAATGCGCGTGGGTCGACGCCCATGCCCGTGCCAACTTGCTTAACCTCGCCCGTGGCGGCGATGACTCCCTGCCAGGGACTTACTTGCGTGAGACCCCTTCAGGCCAGACGCTTGAGGTCAAAAGTCAAGCGCTGCCTGACGGCGCCATGGTGCGCACGTTCACCGATGTCAGCGCCCACGTCAAGACCGAGGCGGCCCGGCGCGAGCTCAACGAGCTGCTCGACGTCACCCAGGACATGGCGCGGGTGGGAGGCTGGTCGGTTGACTTCGAAAACGAGGAAATCTTCTGGACCGAGGGCATTTATCGAATGCTTGAGCTTTCGTCCAATACCTACACACCCACCCTGAGTTCAGTGGCAGGCTTCTTCTCCCCGGCTTCGCTGTCCACCATTGAGGCGTCTTATGCCGTTGGGGAGAATCACCCGGCCCACCATGAAATCGAACTTCAGATGCTCACCGCCTCAGGCCGGCCCATTTGGGTGAAGTCTATGGGGAACACGGTGTGGAAAGACGGTCTGCCAATAAAACGGACCTCCGTTTTACAGGACATCACCGAGCGAAAAAACTCCGAATCGACTTTGCGCGACAGCGAGGAACGCTGGAAACTGGCCCTGGAGAGCACCGGCGACGGCATGTGGGACTGGCATATCCAGAGCGGAACCGAATACCTCTCGGCACAACTTCTGGCCATGTATGGGCTGACCGACGTGCAAGACAAGCGGCACCCCAACGTGCTGGACGGTCGAACCCACCCTGATGACCTGCCGCGCCTTGAACGCGACCGGATCGCCCATTTTGAAGGCAAAACCCCCACCTATGTGAACGAGCACCGCATTCTGTGTGCCGATGGCAGCTGGAAATGGGTCTTGAGCCGAGGCATGGTGATCACCCGGGATCCGCAAGGCCTGCCGCTGCGCATGATTGGCACCCACACCGACATCACTGCGCGCAAAGCCTCTGAAGCCCTGGTCTGGAAGCAAGCCCACTTTGATGCCCTGACCGGGCTGCCCAACCGCCGCATGTTGCGGGACCGGCTGGAGCAGGAGATCCGGAAAAACCGGCGCGATGCTCGCAAGCTCGCCATTTTGTTCATCGATCTGGACCACTTCAAGGAAGTGAACGACAGCCTGGGGCATGACAGCGGCGATTTGTTGTTGGTGGAGGCCGCCCGACGAATTCAGGCCTGTGTGCGCGACACAGACACCGTGGCGCGCATGGGGGGTGATGAATTCACGGTCATCCTGACCGAGTTGCCCGATGTGAGTAGTGTCGAGCGCACACTCCAATCGCTGCTGCACACGCTGTCCAGCGTATTCCAACTGGGCCAGGAACAGGTTTACGTCTCTGCCAGCATAGGCATCACGATTTTCCCGCTGGACGGCAAGGAGGTGGAGGACCTGTACAAAAACGCGGACCAAGCCCTCTATGTGGCGAAAGGCGCCGGACGAAACCAGTTCAGCTTCTTCACCCCGTCCCTGCAGGAAGCGGCACAGACCCGGGTTCGCTTGACCCATGACCTTCGCTCCGGCTTAAGTGAGAACCAGTTCAAACTGGTTTACCAGCCCATTCTGGACTTTTCCAACGGCGAGATTTACAAGGCTGAAGCCTTGCTGCGCTGGCAGCACCCCACACGGGGCCTGGTCAGCCCGGCCGATTTCATTCCCATTGCGGAGTCCAGTGGACTCATTATTGACATTGGCGACTGGGTGTTCAAACAAGCCATTGCGCAGATCAAAGTGTGGAGAGACCAGCTGTCGCCTCAATTTCAAATCAGTGTGAACAAGTCACCGGTGCAGTTTCAGCATGGAAATCGGTCCCATGCCCACTGGCATGCCCAGCTGGCTGCTGCCAACCTGCCGGGCGATAGCTTGGTCATTGAAATCACGGAAGGCCTGCTACTTGAAACCTCAGGCGCCGTGATTGACGAACTGCTTGACTTGCGGGATGCGGGCATAGGTGTGTCACTGGACGACTTTGGCACGGGCTACTCTGCCCTGTCTTACCTGCAAAAGTTCGACATTGACTACATCAAAATCGACCAACGCTTTGTACGCCACCTGGTCGCTGGGTCAACTGACCTGGCACTGTGCAAAGCCATCATTGTGATGGCGCATGAACTGGGGATCAAAGTGGTGGCGGAAGGGGTGGAAACTGAGCTGCAGCGCGACCTGCTGATAGCGGCCGGCTGCGACTTCGGGCAGGGCTACCTATTTGCCCGCCCCATGTCAGCCCTCGACTTCGAAGCCTTCATGGCCTCGCATGAACGAGGCCATGGGCTCAGTTGATTCTTGCCTCGGTCTTGGCATCAAACCAGTGATTGTGTCTGCTGCTCACCGTCAAGCCAGTCAACTCGCCCACCTTGACGGTCGAGTTGGGCTCGACACGGACAGTCATCAAACCAACCGCTGTTTTCACCACCACGTAGGTGTCCGCACCGGTGGGCTCCACAAGAACAATCTCACCACGCCAGGACACTGACGTGTCAGTGGTGAGGTGAATATGTTCAGGGCGCTGGCCCAAAGTCACCTGCTTCGCATCGGGACAGATCAGGTCCAGCGAACCGCCTTCAAAAACAAACTTGCCCTGGTCACCCGTGGTCTCAATGCGACCTGGAATGAAGTTCATATTGGGTGAGCCGATGAAGCCCGCCACATACATGTTCACCGGATGCCGGTAAATATCGTCCGGCGTGCCAATTTGCTGCAGGACGCCGCCCTTCATCACCGCAATGCGGGTGCCCAGCGTCATGGCCTCAATCTGGTCGTGCGTGACATAGACGGTGGTAATGCCAGACACCTGATGAAGGCGCTTGATCTCAGCACGCATCTCAACCCGCAACTTCGCGTCCAGGTTACTCAAGGGTTCATCAAACAAAAACAGTTGTGGATCACGGGCCAAGGCGCGACCCATGGCCACACGTTGGCGCTGCCCGCCTGACAACTGGGCAGGCTTGCGGTCCAGCAGGTGTTCAATCTGCAGCATGACTGCGACCTCTTGAATCCGCTTCTCGCGCGCCGCTTTCGGCACCTTGCGCATTTCCAGCGCAAAGCCGATGTTGTCCGCCACACTCATGGTGGGGTACAGGGCATAGCTCTGGAACACCATCGCAATGTCCCGCTTGGCCGGGGCCATGCCAATGACATTTTTACCGGCGATGCGAAGCTCACCTTCACTGGGCTCTTCCAGGCCGGCAATGATGTTGAGCAATGTCGATTTACCGCAGCCCGATGGGCCGACCAAAATCAAAAACTCGCCGGGTGCGACTTCAATGTCGATCTTTTTGAGAACTTCAACGGCTTTGTCGCCATTGCCAAAAACTTTGCGGATACCCGCGATATGTACCGAAGATGCCATTTTTTATCCTTTCACCGCGCCAGCGGTGAGTCCTTTAACAAAGTATTGACCGGCCAACACATAGACCAGCATGGTGGGTAAACCCGCGATCACGGCAGCCGCCATGTCCACGTTGTAGCTCTTGACACTGCTCGAGGTGTTGGCCATGTTGTTCAAGCCCACGGTGATGGGTTTGCTGTCGGCGCCGCTGAAGGCCACGCCAAACAGGAAATCGTTCCAGATGTTGGTGAACTGCCAGATCAGCGTGACCATCAAAATGGGCGTGGAGAGCGGCATCACAATGCGCCAGAAAATACGCCAGAAGCCTGCCCCGTCAATGCGGGCCGCGTTCACCAACTCTTTGGGGATGGCGGTGTAGTAGTTTCTGAAGAACAACGTCGTTCCGGCCAGTCCCGCCACGCAGTGCACCGCAATCAGGCCACCCAGCGAGCTGGACAGTCCCAAGAAACCCAGGACTTGGCTCATGGGCAACAGCACCACTTGGAAAGGCATGAACACGCCGAACAGCATGAAGCCAAACAACACCTCGCTGCCTTTGAACTTCCACAAACTCAAGACATAGCCGTTGATGGCACCCCAGGCGGTTGAAATCAGCACCGCGGGCACGGCCATGATCACCGAGTTGAAGAAATAAGGCTTGAGGCCGCGGCAATCCACCCCGGTGCAGGCCGTCGACCAGGCCAGTTTCCACGACTCGAAGTTAAGTGACGTGGGCAAGCTCATGAGATTGCCAGATCGAATTTGGGCAGCGTCCTTGAAGGACGTCACCAGCATCACATACAGAGGCGCCAGAAAGAAGAAGGCGGCCACCAGCAGGATGGTGTAAATCAAAAAGCGGGGGAGGTGTTTAGCGATCATGGGGTTTGGCGCGAAGCTCGCTGTAAAGGTAAGGAACCACAATGGCAGCCACCGTGGCCAACATCATGGTGGCGCTGGCAGCGCCCAGGCCAATTTGGCCGCGTGTGAAACTCATCACATACATAAAGGTGGCTGGCACGTCCGTGGCGTAGCCCGGTCCGCCTGCAGTCAGGGCCATCACCAGGTCAAAGCTCTTGATCGAGAGGTGAGACAACACCAGAACGGTGGAGAAAACAACCGGTCGCAAAATGGGCAAAATAATGCGCCAGTAGATGCGGGGCAAGGAGGCGCCATCCAGCTGGGCCGCTTTGATGATGTTGTCGTCAATGCCGCGCAAACCCGCCAAAGACAGAGCCATGGCAAACCCGGCCGACTGCCAGATTCCGGCAATCACCACGCAGTAAATCGCCATATCCGATTGCACCAGCCAGTCAAATTGGAAGCTGGCCCAACCCAGGTCGTGCATCAGCTTCTCCAACCCCAGACTGGGGTTCAGAATCCACTTCCAGGCGGTGCCGGTCACGATGAATGACAGGGCCATGGGGTAGAGATAAACCGTGCGCAACACGCCCTCAAAGCGCACTTTCTGGTCCAGAAAAATCGCCATGGCCATGCCAAGCGCCATGGAGCCACCCACGTACAAAACGCTGAAGATGCCCAGATTTGTCAAGGCGACCCACCAGCGATCCATGTCCCAGAGCTG
>JBBKVN010000426.1:0-2901 GCA_037968455.1 Rhodoferax sp. | reverse complement strand
GGCGTCTTCAGTTTCAACGTGAAAGAGCGCTAAGCCATGCTGTACCGGCGTAACCCCCAGCTGAACAAAAACGGTGAGTTGATTCACCTGCTCTCCATTGAGGGCTTGCCCAAAAGCATCCTGACTCAGGTGCTGGACACGGCGGCCAATTTTGTCAGTGTGAACGATCGCGAGGTCAAGAAGGTGCCTTTGCTGCGCGGCAAGAGCGTATTCAACCTCTTTTTTGAAAATTCGACTCGCACCCGAACCACTTTCGAGATTGCCGGTAAACGCCTGAGCGCGGACGTCATCAACCTGGACATTGCCAAGTCCTCCGCCTCCAAGGGAGAGTCTCTGCTCGACACGGTGGCGAACTTGAGCGCCATGGCCGCGGACCTGTTTGTCGTTCGCCACGGCGAGTCTGGAGCCCCCTATTTGATTGCCCAGCACGTGGCGCCGCATGTCCATGTGATCAATGCCGGGGACGGGCGGCACTCGCACCCGACGCAGGGTTTGCTGGACATGTACACGATTCGACATTTCAAGAAAGACTTCACCAACCTCACCGTGGCCATCGTTGGCGATGTGCTGCACTCACGGGTCGCTCGCTCTGACATTCACGCACTGACTATCTTGGGTTGCGCCGAGGTGCGGGTTGTGGGTCCCAAGACTCTGGTGCCGTCCGACCTGTCGCACATGGGGGTTCGCGTTTTCCACAACATGGAAGAGGGTATTCGCGGTTGCGACGTGGTCATCATGTTGCGTTTGCAAAGCGAGCGCATGAGCGGCGCCTTGCTGCCGTCCAGCCACGAATATTTCAAAAGTTATGGCCTCACGCCTGAGAAGCTGCAACTGGCCAAGCCGGATGCCATCGTGATGCACCCTGGCCCCATCAACCGGGGTGTGGAGATTGATTCGGCCGTGGTCGATGGCAAACAAGCAGTGATCTTGCCCCAGGTGACGTTTGGTATTGCCGTGCGCATGGCGGTGATGAGCATCGTGGCGGGCAATGAGGCATAACGCGGTGGCTCGGAGCCAACGCAACTGACGGGTTCATGATGACAATGCAGAAAAACTTACTGATCAAGGGTGGCCGGGTCATCGATCCCGCCAGCGGTTTTGATGAAATAGCGGATGTAGCCCTTGCCAATGGGGCGGTGATAGCTATAAAAAATATAGCGAGCGACTTCCAGGCCGAGCAAACGATTGATGCCACGGGCTGCCTGGTGCTACCCGGTTTGGTGGATTTGGCGCTGCGCTTGCGGGAACCTGGCCATGAACACGAAGGCATGCTGAAGTCAGAAATGACGGCGGCAGTTGCTGGCGGTGTCACCAGTCTGGTCTGCCCCCCCGACACGGACCCGGTTCTCGACGTGCCGGGGCTGGTCGAGATGTTGCGCTTCAGGGCTGAGAAGCTCAACCTGGGCCGCTTGTACCCTTTGGGCGCGTTGACTCGCAACCTCGCGGGTGAGGCGCTGACTGAAATGCTGGAGCTCACGGAAGCGGGTTGTGTGGGCTTTAGCCAGGCGGATGTGCCGGTACAAAACACCCAGGTTTTGCAGCGCTCGATGCAATACGCCAGCACGTTTGGCTACACCGTGTGGTTGCGTCCCCAGGACTACTACCTGGGCAAGGGTGTGGCGGCCAGCGGCGCGTTGGCTACTCGCATGGGTTTGAGTGGTGTGCCCGTGGCCGCGGAAACCATTGGACTGCTCACCATCTTTGAGTTGATGAAAACAACCGATGCTCGGGTTCATTTGTGTCGCCTCAGCAGTGCTGCGGGTGTCGCCCTGGTGCGGCAGGCCAAGCTGGATGGCTTGAAGGTCAGTTGCGACGTCAATATCAACTCCCTTCACCTGACAGACGCCGACATCAGCTACTTTGACAGCCGGGCGCGATTGAACCCGCCGCTGCGTCAGCAGCGAGACCGTGATGCGCTGTCCATTGGCTTGGCCGATGGCACCATCGACGCGCTGGTGTCGGACCACACGCCTGTGGATGAAGACGCCAAAAACTTGCCTTTTGCGGAAAGTGAACCCGGCGCCACGGGTGTTGAGCTCTTGTTGAGCCTGGCATACAAGTGGAGCGTGGACAAAAAGGTGGACCTGGCCCGTGCTGTGGCCGTGGTCACCAGCGGGCCGGCGGATGTGCTGGGGCAGTCGCTCGGAAAGCGCGCGGGTCGGGTCGGGCGGCTCGCCGTGGGTGGCTTGGCAGACTTGTGTGTTTTTGCGCCCAAGGAGGACTGGGTGGTGGAAGCCAGCGCATTGCGCAGCCAGGGCAAGCACACACCGTTCTCGGGCTATGAACTGCCGGGTCGGGTGCGCTGCACCGTGGTCGGTGGTCGGGTCGCTTACCAAGCCGAATGAAAGGGCTGTTGACTCGGCTGTTGGCCGTTTGGAAGCTCGTGCGCGTTGTTAGCTACATCCTTTGGGGGGGCTGGTTGGTGTTCACCCAGCTACCCAAGATGACACCGTTGCAGAAAGAAGCGCGAATCAAGCGCTGGTCGCTTGCTCTGCTTCAGAAGTTTGCTATCAAAGTAATAGTCAATGGTGTGCCGCCTGCCCAGGGGCCCATGCTGTTGGCCGCCAACCATATCTCCTGGCTGGACATTGTGGTGATGCTGGCCGCTCGCCCTTGTCGTTTTGTGTCCAAGGCTGACATCAAGCACTGGCCGCTGATTGGCGCCATGGCCAGCGCCGGTGGAACACTTTTCATCGAGCGCGAGTCGCGCCGCGACGCCATGCGTGTGGTTCACCACATGGCCGAGCAACTCACGGCCGGCGATGTGCTGGCTGTCTTTCCGGAAGGCACAACCAGCGACGGCATCAGCTTGCTGCCCTTTCACGCCAATTTGTTTCAGGCCGCCATTGCCGTCAATGCACCGGTGATGCCTGTGGCCCTGTCTTTTATTGATGAAGCCAC
>JBBKVN010000425.1:0-3588 GCA_037968455.1 Rhodoferax sp. | reverse complement strand
ATGTTGCCTGCTGTCGCGTGAACGTAGCCTCGATCAAACAGGCTTTTCCCCACACGGCATATTTCGTCCCGCAACCGGTTTTCCGTCATGACGACTTTCATGGCAGCAACTCAAATGCGTGGGTGAATAAATCAGGGGCGCCAAAATTGCCGGACTTCAACAACAGGTGAATCGACCCCTCACCGTGGCTCACCGGAGCATGACACCACGGTACACCCGGCGCGACCTGCGGCCCCACCGACAACTGTGAAATGCCAAGCGCCTGAACACAGGCGCCCGACGTTTCCCCGCCGGCCACAACGAGTTGCGCCACCCCCAAAGCCACCAAGCCCTTGGCCACAGCCGCAATAGTTTTCTCCACCAGCGCACCCGCTTCTTGCACCCCAAGTTGCGATTGCGTGGTCTTGACGGACGCTGCGTCAGCCGACGAGTAAATCAGCACGGGACGCGTCCCCAGCAGAGGAGCCGCCCACGCCAGAGCGAGGCCGACGACATCTTGGCCGCCTGCGATCTGCACTGGATCGATAGCGAAAGCCGCACCCCCAGCGTCGACAAAGTGTTTCACTTGCCCGTTGGTAGCTACCGAGCAACTGCCAGACACCACCGCTGGGAACCCGCTCTTGACCGGGAATTCCGACGCCGAGCTGGTCGCAGACAAACCGAAGTTGGCCGGTAGCCCAATCGCCAGCCCCGACCCAGCGGTGACCAATGGCAAGTCGGCAACCGCCTCACCCAGCACGTTCAGGTCCGCATTGGTCAAAGCGTCCAGCACAGCGACATGGACGCCACTGGCACGCAACGCCGCCAGCCGTGCTTTGACAGCCGCAGCACCCTGAGCCACCACCGCGTATTCCAGCAAACCCACCTTGCCCTCGCATTGCGCCTGCATCACTCGAACCAAGTTGGAGTCGGTCATGGGCGTGAGTGGGTGATCCCGCATGCCGGACTCCGCCAGCAACACATCGCCAACAAACAGATGGCCTTTAAAGACGCTGCGCCCGTTGTCAGGAAACGCGGGGGTTGCCACGGTGAAATCGGTACCGAGCGCGGCCATCAAGGCCTCCGTCACCGGACCAATGTTGCCGCGATGCTGGCCCGCATACACACTGTCAAAAGTAGAGCAGTACTTGAAGTAAATCTGCGTCGCCCCCTGCTCTTTCAACCAGGCCAGGGCCTGCAAGGACTGCTTGACAGCCTCCTCGGCGGGCAGGGTTCTGGATTTAAGGGCCACAACGACTGCATCAACATCCGCTGCCAACGGTGCGTCAGGCACGCCAATGCTCTGAAGCACTCGCATCCCCGCCTGAACCAGATTGCTGGCTAGGTCGGTGGCGCCCGTGAAGTCGTCCGCAATGCAGCCTAGACGCAGCGGCCGCAAGGCTCCTCCAGTGGCGGCCCGGCTCATGCACCAAGCTCCATGTGGCGCCGCTGTGGAACCGGGTAGCTGCGCTGATAGGTGGCCACCTTTTTGTCAGCAACCCACGGCAGGGTGGTCTCGTTAAAGCTCAAAAAATGCGGTGACTTTAGATGCAACTGGAACGCCGCCTCACTGTCGTACACCTCATAGAGGAACACCGTGCCGGAGGCGCCCGTGCAGACATCAAACTGATGGCACCCGGTTTCCAGCCGAACAGATGCCTCGGCATTGGCATTCATTTCCACCAGAAAACGCTGGACGTGTTCAGGGACAAGTACAAATTCAACGGTCACAACAAACATGATCAACCCAATCCAGCTATAAATCGAGGCAGCCAGAGCGTCAACTCAGGCACATAGGTCACCAGCATCACGATGCTGAAGGTGGCGGCCATCATCAGCCACAAGTGTTTGGTGATTTCGCCAATGGTGGCATTGGCCAATTTAGCCGCCACAAAGAGCGTTCCCCCAACAGGTGGCGTGTACAGGGCAATAGCCAAGTTGGCGGTCATGATCACGCCCATGTGGACCAAGTCCATTTGAAACGCCATGGCCAAAGGAAGGAACAAGGGTGCCGCCATCAACAAGGCAGGCAGGGGTTCAATGAAAATCCCCAGGAGAATCAGGGCCACGTTCAGCATGACCAAAAACACCCATTTCACATGCGCCACCGAGCCAACCCAGTCCGCGAGTTGCATGGCCACACCTTCGGCAGTAATCAACCAGGCCAGAGCGCCCGTCGCGCCGATCACCAGCATCACCGTCGCACTGGTCATGAAGGCTTTCAGCAACAGCGGTGGCATGTCCTTGAAAGTCAGGTCTTTGTAGAAGTAAATCGAGATCAACAAGCCGTACACAACGGCTACCGCAGCCGCTTCGGTTGGCGTGAAGTAGCCGGACCAGATGCCACCCACAATGAACACAGGCATCAACAAGGCAGGCCCTGCGCTGACACCGGCTTTGAGAATTTGGCCCAACGAAGCAATTTTTCCGCCGGGGTCAACCCCCGTTGATCGCCCATGCCACATACAAACGGCCACCAAGGCCAGTGCAGACAAAATAGCAGGCACCAAACCGGCCATCGACAGCGTGCGCATGGACACGCCAGAAACAAAGGCGTACACCAAAAACGGGATAGACAAGGGCATCAACAAGGCCAGCGTTCCGGAAACCGCCACCAACGCGGCGGCGAACCCGCGGGTATAGCCTTTGGCCAGCATGGCAGGAATCACCAGCGAACCAATGGCCGCCGTGTCCGCGATGGCTGAGCCTGATACCCCACCAAACAGCAGGCACGACATCACAGTGACTACGCCTAGACCACCTGGCAACCAGCCAAACAAGACATTGGCAAACTCAACAATGCGGTTGCCCACGCCCCCTTGGGCCAGCAGCTCACCGGTAAATACAAACAGCGGCACCGCAATCAAGATGAAGGGTTCCACACCGCCAATGAAGGACAGAAAAACGCTCTCCAACGGGTACTGCATGCCGTAGATTGACACCACGCCAACCGTAGTGGCCAGCAGAGCAATCATCAAAGGGATGCCGGCCAGCGCCATCCCGAAAAACGAACCAAAAATAACAAGCGAAAGCATGATGAGTCCTCTTAGTGGGCTTCGGGGTAACGTTGGTCACGGGGCACGCCGCGCAGAATGAGAACCAGATCCCACCCCACGAACAAGCCCATCAGAGCGGCACCCAGCGGCAAGGGCATGTACTGCCACGCCATGGGCCACTCCAGCGCCGTCAGCACATTGCCCCAACTGGCGTTCACAATCTTCAAGCCGAAGTAGAAGACCACGAGGAGCACCGCACCCGTGAACACCTGGACAGCCGCATCCGCCCAGCGCCGTTTCTCGGTCGTCAACTTGTCCAGAAATTCGTTGATGCTCATGTGCGCCCCGCGCTGAGCCGCGCAGGCCCCGCCCAAAAAGGTCACCCAGACCATAAGAAACTCACCAAACTCGGTCAACCATGCCAGATCTTTTCCCACCGCATGCAGCACTACATTGGTAAAAATAAGGGCTGCCAACGAACCGCCAATGGCGATGACCACCCCATCAACCCCCTTTCCGATCCACTTGAGCCATACCGGCATCGGGGCTGAAGGAGGCACGGTGATTCCCGTGCTCAAGTCTGCTTCCAACATGGTTGTATTTCCTTCGTTAT
>JBBKVN010000424.1:0-2934 GCA_037968455.1 Rhodoferax sp. | reverse complement strand
GTGTTGTGCTGCAGCCGGGTTGGCAATCGTGAGCGTGACCTGAAACAGGTGGGCGTGCCGGTCCAGGACCTGCACGCGGTAGGCAAGGGCGGCGCTTGCCATCAGTTTTTGCGTTCCGCCAGGTGTTGTTCAATTTGTTCGGTGTTGATGGCACCTGGAATCCGCGAGCCATCAGCAAAGATCAGCGTGGGTGTGCCGGTGATTTTGTATTTGCGACCCAGTTCAACATTGCGGGCAATGGCGCTGGCATCGCAACTGGCGCTGGCCGGCGTCTTCTCGCGCAGCATCCAGTCTTGCCAGGATTTGGCTTTGTCTTTGGCGCACCAGATGTTTTTGGCTTTCTCCGTGGAGTCGGCGCTCAAGATGGGGTACAGAAACAGATAGACCGTGACGTCTTTGACCTTTTGCAAGTCTTGCTCAAAGCGCTTGCAGTAGCCACAGTTGGGGTCCTCAAAAACAGCCAATTTCCGCTTTCCGTTGCCAATGACGGTGGTGAAGGCGTCTTTGAGGGGCAAAGCGTCAAAGCTGATGGCAGTCAGTTTTTCCACCCGTTCTTCTGTCAGATTGCGGCGTTGACGGGTGTCGATCAGGCTGCCGTTGACCAAGAAGTCGCCTTTGGCATCGGTGTAATAAATTTCGGTGTCATTGACCCGGATCTCATACAGGCCGGGCATCGGGCTTTTTGTGATCTCGTCAATGGCGGGCAGTTGAGGTACTCGTTCGGCCAGATTTTTGCGAATCGTGGCCTCTTGGGCGTTGACGGTCAAGCCGACCAACAGGGTGGTCGCCATCAGCGCCGTTTTCATCAAGTTCATAGTGTTCCAGTCCATCATTGCAGGCCCATCGCCTGACGTGCCACCCACTGCTTGAGCAGGCCGCTTCGTTCAAATCCGTTCATGCCCCAATTGCGCGCCGACTGCCAAGCGGCACCCTGCTGTGAAAACAACTGCTGCAATCCATCCATCGCGGCACCAGTGGCCAATACGTCCGCCTTGCGGGAGCGTTCGTAGCGACGCATCAGCTTCTCGTCACCCACTGCGCGCCAGTATTCGCGCTCATGCAATACCTTGGCCAAAGCGGCCACATCGGCCAGACCCAGGTTCAAACCTTGACCTGCCAGGGGGTGCACGTTGTGCGCCGCATCTCCCGCCAATGCCCAGGGTTTTCCGTCGTGCACGCCTGCCCAGCGTTCTGCCCGTGCCATTTGCAGGGGCCAAGCGACACGCTCGCTGTTCAGCGTCAGTTGACCGAGGCTGCCTTGACTGGCGATTGCGAGTTGTTGGCAAAATTCCTGCGCACTGGCGTCTACCAAGGCCTGTACCCGCGACTCATGAACTGACCACACCAAAGCCAAAGAGTGCCCTTGCGGGCCGTCCATGGGCAAAAAAGCCAGAATTTCGCCCTGAAAAAACCACTGTCGAGCCGTCTGGCCATGCGGTATTTCACAGGTCAGTCGGGCGGCAATGGCATGTTGGGGGTAGGGTTTAACGTCAAAATCAATGCCGAATTCGGCGCGTGTGCTGCTGGCTTTCCCCTCGCAGATCACGGTTAATTTGGCGGGCTTGGGTTCGCTCAGCACTTCAATTTGAGGCTGGAACCGAACGGCATCTGCCAACTGCGCCTCCAACACGGGCACATCCACAATCCAGGTCAGGCCGGGCACATGAAGCTCGCTGGCGGAGAAGTTGACTTCACCGCCGTCATCTCCGCGGACCTGCATGTTCAGCACCTCTGTGGCGTGCTGCGCGTCAGGCCAGCAGCGCACCGACTCCAACAGGGCGCGCGACTTGGCGTTCAGCGCGTAGGCCCGCACATCCGGCGTGTTCGGTGACGAAGTCGCCGGCATCGCTTGTTGCACCAGTCCGACTCGCAAGCGCTCCCGAGCCAAGAGCAACGCCAGTGTGCGCCCCACAATGCCACTGCCGCGGATACATATATCTAAGGGTTGAGTCATGCACAAGATTGTAGGAGGCAGGGCAAAATCCCTACTTTACTTCTGTAGGGAGAATGGTGTGATTTCAAGCGACTTGCCAGACAGAGACGTAACCGGCGCCGTTGCCCAGCTGTTTGTGTACCCCGTGAAGTCCTGCGCCGGAATCGAGGTGCAGGCGGTGCGCCTGACAGAAACGGGACTGGAATGGGACCGGGCCTGGATGGTGGTTGATGCCCAGGGCTGTTTTGTGACCCAGCGTGAACAGCCCCGCATGGCGTTGATTGAGCCCAGTCTGATGGCGACCGAGATGGAGTTGCGTGCACCCGGCATGCCGGTTTTGGCTGTGCAATTCGACGCCGTGGGACCATTGGTGACAGTTCAGGTCTGGGACGATCACGTTCCCGCACACGACATGGGCGATCAGGTGGCCGAATGGTTCACCCAATTTCTCGACGGCGGGCTTAAGTCGGCCACCTACCGCCTGGTTCGTTTCGACCCGGCCCACCGGCGGGTGGCCAGCTTGAAATGGACCGAGGGTGTGCCCGCCTTGAACCAGTTCAGTGATGGGTTTCCCTTGCTGGTGATCAGCGAGTCTTCTCTGGCGGGCTTGAATCAGCGTCTGCTTGCTGGTGGGCACGGCGCCGTCAGCATGGCGCGCTTTCGCCCCAATCTGGTGTTGAGTGGCGTGGAAGCGCATGATGAGGATCGGCTCCTTCAGATTCGGGTGGACGCTGATCCTGATCCGGTGCTGCTCAAGCCTGTCAAACCTTGCTCGCGTTGCCCCATCCCCAACATAGACCCCACCACCGCCCAAAGCAGTCCTGAAGTGAGCGACACCTTGCAAGCCTACCGGCAAGATGCGCGGGTCAACGGGGCGGTGACGTTTGGCATGAATTGCATCACGGTGGATGGCGTTGGGTCGGTTTTGCGGGTTGGACAGGTTGTCTCGGCGGACCTGGACTTTGGCTAGACCGGGCTTGTTGGGCGCGCCCAATACACTC
>JBBKVN010000423.1:0-5178 GCA_037968455.1 Rhodoferax sp. | reverse complement strand
TTGGCCCTCTTGCGTGCGCTGCGTGCGCCGACGTTGTTGGTCCTCGGCAGAGTTGGGACGTCGGCCGTCGTTGGTTGATTTTTCCGGGGCTGAACGGTTTCCCATCAGAGCAACTTCGTTAGAGGCGCCCACCCAGAGCCAAACAGGCGCGACCTCGGTCGCGTGCACCCGCCGAGGCGTGTTTCTCTGGCCTCGCAAGGCATCTTGAACAATCGACTCACTGATGGCTGACTCGCCACGCAGTCGCGAGTGGTCAATTCTTTGATTGAGGTGGGCCTCGCTTAACCTTTGATGGCGCGACGAGAAACCAGGGAAGTTCCGCAAGCCGCGTTGAGTGGCCAAATGGTTGTCCGTCACCCAATCCCCGGTGTGCTCAAAGCTAGCGGACTGAATGGCCAGCCAAAGGTACAAATCGCGATTCAGTTGACGATCTGAGAAGAGCGAGATTGAGGCGGGGAGGGCCAAAACGTCTGGTTCAAGACGCGCAGTTGCAGCTCGCTCTCCCGTGCCCGCCACTTTTTGGAGCCAGTTTCGCTGGCCCCCAATATGCTGGTCAGAGGCGGGCGCTAGTCTCAAAGTGGCAGCGCCGCCGCCAGCTCGGAACATCAACCCGATTGACTTCTGAACTTCGTTGAGAAGTACTTCGGCTTGCGGGTGAGATGTTTGCGCCAGTCGCGTCACCGCGTTGTGCCACCATCGCCCAATCAACTCTTCCATCAGTTGTTCTCCGAATTGTCATCACGACGTTGGCGCATGGTTTCACGCAAGGCATCAACGCCGATCTTCCATTCAAGTGTTGGGTGACGTGACTGGGCTTGCTGGGACGTATCGCACGCGGAAAGGCATTGGCCGCATTGAACGCAGGAGAACATCATTCTTTTGATGTTGCGTGGGTTGAGCCGCATAGGGCACGCATTGTCGCAAGCTGAGCCGCGCGGGGCGTCGCAGGTTTTGCAGTCTTTGGCCCGGTCTCTTTCAAACGAGACCACCATGCTGCGCGGATTGGCCATCCAGGCCAGGCTTTGAAACAGGCCAACTGCGCAACCAAAACGACAAAAGAGATGACGTGCGAAGGCAAACTCAGCGCTGAAAATAAGACCGGCAATAAGAATAAACCTTGCCTGGTTTGCTGTTAGCTCGCCCGTTAGCAGATTGCCCCAGATGACGTCCGGCGGCAGCAGGTAGGTCAGCAGTGTGATGGACCACAAGAAGCCCATGACGACACAACTCAGTGCAAATAGAGGCCACCAGCGGGGGTTAGGCGATGCGTTGGCGCGAGGTGTTGGGCTGCGGTCCCACAAGCTGAGTTTTCCGCAGGCCCGGTGAAGCAAGTTATTGAGAGATTCAACCGCCGAAAAATGGGGGCACAACCAGCCGCAATAGAGCCGGCCGTAGCGATAGGCCACGCCCAGAAAGACGGCAATGAAGACAGCTGCTGGCAGGAATACGCGCAGCATCATCTGGATGCCCGCTTCTGTGGCTGTGATCTCGCCGCGAGTGAAAGCGTCAATGCCGAAGGACCATCGCATGCCCAAAAACCACAATTGCGTTTCGTACAGATCGAAGCGCAGCAGGTTCAACGCGGGTGCAAGCAGAAACAGGATGAAAAAGCCAGCCTGAAAACGACGACGAAGGGTTTGGAGTCGACTAGTGTCCAAACCAGGCTGGAGTTGATCCGCTGGGACTGGGGTTTGGCGTGAAGGCTTTTCAGGCATCGCCAACGGTGGCGCTCACCACTTCACCCAAAGCCTCCGAGGTTGCGGCGTCATCCGTCAACGCATCCACGATGGCGGCCTGGCAAGCCAAGCGAAGCGACATGCCCGAGCAGATCAGCCGACCGGCAGATACCAGGAGGCGAGTGCTAACTGTTTCCTCAAGGTCAAAATCAGAGAGTTTGCGAAGCGACTGGGCCAGTTGAATCAATTGGTTCGCGTGTGCGTCCGAAATGCCTGTTTCGTTTTGAACGATCTGCATCTCGACCGATGGTGTAGGGTAGTCCATGCACAACGCAAGAAAACGTTGGCGGGTGCTGGGTTTCAAACCTTTGAGCAGGTTCTGATAGCCCGGGTTATAGGAAATGACGAGCATGAATTCTGGTGGTGCAATGAGTTGCTCACCAGTTCGTTCAATGGGAAGAATACGGCGATCATCCGCCAACGGGTGCAAAACCACGGTGGTGTCTTTGCGCGCCTCGACGACTTCGTCGAGGTAGCAAATGGCCCCACTTCGCACTGCGCGGGCCAGAGGGCCGTCAGACCACACCGTGTTGCCGTTGCCAATCAGGAACCGACCGACGAGGTCGGCCGCGCTGAGGTCGTCATGGCACGAGACAGTAATAAGTGGTCGCCCAAGGCGGGCGGCCATGTGCTCGACAAACCGTGTTTTTCCACAGCCTGTCGGGCCTTTCACAAGAAGTGGCAACTGCTTTTTCCAAGCGTGCTCAAAGAGGGCGCATTCACCCCCCTGTTCGGCGTAAAAAGGGACTGTTGCCACGTTCATCACCTTAAGCTGCGTTAGCGCGGAGAGGCATCATGCTGATGGCTCCAGAGTCAACCAAGTCTTCGTCAGCGCCTGCTTTGGCGAAAAAGCTGAAGAGATAGGTGATCAGGCCCAGCAGGAAACTAACACCGCCCACCATGCGCAACCAGTAGAAGAAGGTCAACTGATCTTGTGTAGCCATGAACGACATTGCACCCTCTGTTGGCATGCGCTGCAACCACACTTGCAAGATGCCAGCGCCAGTCAATGCCAGAACCATGATGCCCATGCCAATGGTCATGATCCAGAAGCTCCACATCTCAAAGTTTTGGGCACGACGGCTGTTGGCAACGCGACCACGCAGAGTCGGCATGGCATAGCTGATCATGGCCAAAACGACCATCACATACGCACCGTAGAACGCCAAGTGTCCGTGGGCCGCTGTAATTTGTGAACCATGGGTGTAGTAGTTGATGGGGCTCAGTGTGTGCATGAATCCCCAGACGCCAGCGCCGAGAAAACCGACCACGGAACAGCCGACAGCCCAGAGCAATGCGGCTTGGTTGGGGTGCTCGCGACGACGACGCTGCACCATATTGAACGCAAACACGGTCATCATGAAGAAAGGAACGGGTTCCAGCGCGGAGAAAATACTACCCACCCACAACCAGTAGCCAGGCATACCGATGAAGAAGAAGTGGTGGCCTGTTCCCAAAATACCGGTGATCAAGGCCATGGCAATGATGACGTACAACCACTTGTCAATCACTTCGCGATCAACACCGGTGGTCTTGATGAGCACAAAAGCGAGCAACGCGCCCAGAATCAGCTCCCAGGTTCCCTCAACCCAGAGGTGAACCACAAACCACCAGTACATTTTGTCCCGAACCAGATTGTCAGGATTGACGAAGCTGAACAGGAACATCAAGGCCAGACCCCAGAGACCCATCAGAAGCACGAGAGAAATACTTGTCTTTTTGCCTTTCAGCACCGTCATGCTGATGTTGAACAAGAAGGCAAGGCAAACAACCACAATGCCAAGCTTGGTGGGCAACGGTTGTTCCAAGAACTCCCGCCCCATGGTGTGCAGCAGTTCATTGCCCGTCAACTCCGCCAGTTTGGCGTAGGGAACGACAAGGTAACCCACAATGGTCAAAGCGCCCGCGGCCAGAAAGACCCAGAACAGGACCATCGCCAGTTTCGTGCTGTAGAGCTCAGTCTCTGACTCCTCGGGAACAAGGTAATAAGCCGAACCCATGAAGCCAAATAGCAACCACACAATCAGCAGATTGGTGTGAACCATCCGGGCTTGATTGAAGGGAATGTAGGGAAACAGGAAGTCTCCGATGACGTATTGAAGTCCTAAACCGATGCCAAACACAATTTGGGCGGTGAAAAGGACCAAGGCGGCGACGAAGTAGTACTTCGCAACCCCTTGGGATTTGTATTTAAGTGTTGTCGCTTGCATTGTTTTTCCTTGTTCGTTCAGACGTGCTTAAACGATCAGCCTTCGATGTTGGGTGGCCAGTTCTCTGTGTTGACATTGTTGGTCCACTTCAGGAACTCCACCATGTCATCCAGTTGCTGTTCAGTGAAGTTGAATTGGGGCATTTGACGGCGACCAGGGGTGTGGGTTGGCTGGGATTTGATCCATGCCTTGATGAATTCACCGCCACGACGTTTGTAGACGTTGCCCAGTTCAGGGGCAAAGTAGGCACCTTCGCCGAGCAATGTGTGGCAGCCGATGCAGTTGCGGGTTTCCCAAAGACCCTTGCCTCGAATCACGCCTGGTGTGATTTCTTCGGCGTTCGATCGAAACGGTATTTTTCTCTCACTGTCGAAGATGAGGGCGGCAAAAACAAAGATGAAAAATACCGTCCCCCCGTAAAACATGTTGCGGGCCATTTGCTTGGTAAACCCGCTGGATTTGACCTGATTCATTGTGAAAAACTCCTGAAGTATGTTGCGTTGGGGAGAGTAGCTTATTGATCCAAGTCATTCCTTAACCGTGGTCAAGAATTGACTCAATTCACAGTTTCGACAGCTCAAAAAGACAATCAATTGAAACGGCCTGAGGCCAATATCCTGCGTGGCCTGAAGTAGGTGTCCTCACCTATCAGGGAGCGTTGTCAGGTAGTCGCTCACATCGGGTCTGATTCGGGTCGGCGTTCTCCTCAATACGGAGCCAATGCTCAGAAAACAGGTGGCGACTTCACCCTCATCCAATGAGAAAAGGGCGCTCAATTCGTCAGATTTCAAGGCCTTGCCACTGGTCAACGCGGAACCGTAGCCCATTGCGGTGGCTACCAACAACATGTTTTGGATGGCGCACCCGATAGAGACCATGCGTTCGTAGCTATCAATGCCCGTTTCTGCCTCGGTCGTCTTTGCAATGGCCAAGATCAATGTGGGCGCTCGATAGGCTTTCTCCGCCGCCTGCGCAAGTTGCGCGGGCGTGGCCTTCGGATCCCGAGCCATCAGTGCATCTTCAAACACCTTGGCCAGGCGGTGCCGCGCCGAGCCCGGAATCTGGACAAAACGCCACGGCATCAGCTTTCCATGGTCCGGAGCGGCCGACGCGGCCAGAATGATTTGTTGCAATTGGGAGGGTGTTGGCCCAGGGTCGATCAGCCGTTTGGGCAACACAGTTTGACGCGCATGAATCAACTCCTGCGCGAAATTGGCAGGCACAAGGTCATC
>JBBKVN010000422.1:0-4913 GCA_037968455.1 Rhodoferax sp. | reverse complement strand
ACGATAGGGTAATCCTCGGGACTCCTACAAGGGCAGTTCCAAACTGATCCCCGACTCTAGAGCGAGGCAGGCCCGCGACGAATCGATGAAATGCTGGTAACCAATCCGCGGATATGAGTTTGATTCATCGTCGCTGCACCGCTCGGGTCGCATCACCAGATCGATCCAAATAGAATGGAAAAGGCATTTATGCACTAAGGTAGTTGACAGTGGCGACCATATGAGGGGTCTGGTTGGCAGAAGAAAAGACATTCAAAAGTGGGCGTTTTTGGGGGTGCTTCACCCCTTGTCGGGGGCGAGTTAATGCAACCAGCGCCGTTCTGAGCGGTCGAAATTGCCAGTCCGTTTTTCAAATCCTTCTGCCGCCCAGACACCTAGACTGGGATTAACCCAAGTCGACCAATACCGTTGTGTATTGAAGAGTTGGAAGTCGATTTGACTCCAATACGTGTCAAATGAAGCGGGAGAAGTCCAGATCGATCATCGGGACAAGTTCGTAATCGAACGGTAGTATCAATAAGGGTGTTTTCGCCCCACCGGCACTTCGATCGGATCAATCAAGTTTTTTACAACCCGGCGAAAGGATGGCTAGATTTGCAACCTCGATGGCGCTTCAAGTGCTGCCTGATCTGGTTAGATTGCATTGAATGATTGTAATCAACGACCACACCACCATCGCCCAGGCCTTCTTCGAGGCCTGCGCCCGCTACGCGGGCAACAGCCTGCTGGCTGTACCCTCCAACCCCGCCCGCAGCTACGATCCTGCTGGCCGAGAGATCCGATATGACGACGCGGCCAACGAAGTCCGCGAGTTGATGGCCATGTACCGCGCCGTAGGTTATGGCCTGGGACACCGCGTGGGCCTGTTCCTGGAAAGCCGGCCCGAGCACCTGCTTCACAAACTCGCGCTCAACGCGCTGGGCGTGTGTTGCGTGCCGATCAACCCGGACTACCGGCCGCGCGAACTGGCCTATCTGGTGGAGCATGCGAAAGTGGACCTGATCGTGACGCTGACCCAGCGGGCCGGCGCCGTCCATGACGCGCTGGCACTGACCCTCCACAAACCCCACGTGACCTTGTTGGAAAGCCTGGGTACCCAGCCCCTGTCAGCATCGCTCACCGAGGCCCAGCCTGGCGAGCCAAAGGGCGAAACAGCCGCAAGCATTCTCTACACATCCGGCACCACGGGCCAGCCCAAGGGCTGCGTGCTCTCGCACACCTATGAACTGGCAGCCGGCCACTGGTATGCCACCCAGGGCGGCCTGGGCACCGTGCGTGAAGGCGTCGAACGCCTGTACAACCCGCTGCCGCTGTTTCATGTGAACGCCTCCATCCTGTCGTTTTATTGCATGCTGCTCAGCGGCGGATGCCAAGTGCAGACCGATCGCTTTCAACCCAGCCGATGGTGGACTGAAGTGGTGGAGAGCCGCGCCACCATCGTGCATTACCTCGGCGTGGTCGTGCCCATGCTGCTCAACCAGCCAGAGAGCCCCCTGGAGCGCGCGCACCAGGTGCGTTTTGGCTACGGCGCTGGCGTCGAGCCCCAGCTGCACGCCGTGTTCGAAGCGCGCTACGGCTTCCCGTTGCTGGAACTTTGGGGCATGACCGAGATGGTGCGTCCGCTGTGCGACTGCCACGAACCGCGGCAGGTCGGTACCCGGGCTTTCGGCCGCGCCCGCCCGGGCCTGGACGCTTGTGTGATGGACGAGGCTGGCCAGGTGTTGTCAGACGACTCATCAGGCGAGCTGGTGATCCGCCACTCTGAAGCCACGCCCAGGCGACATTTTTTCAGCAGCTATCTCGACAACCCGCACGCCACGGCAGAGGCTTGGCGCGGCGGCTGGTTCCACACCGGCGACATCGTGAGCCGGGGCGAAGACGGCATGCTCCATTTCATGGACCGCCGGAAAAACATCATCCGCCGTTCGGGCGAAAACATCGCGGCCGCTGAGGTCGAGGCCCTGCTGCTGACCCACCCGTGGGTCGCCAACGCCGCCGTGATGGCCCTGCCCGACGAGGTGCGCGAAGAAGAGGTGTTGGCCTGCGTGGTGTTGAAGGACCGAGTTGACCGCGAAACGCCGGAGGTGGCGCACGCGCTGTTCGATTTTTGCCACCATCAACTGGCCTACTACAAGGCGCCCGGCTGGCTCTGGTTTGCCGCCGAGATCCCCACCACCGGCACCCAAAAAATCCAGAAGCACCGCATCTTTCCCGAAAGCGTCGACCCACGCACGCTACCCGGCATGCACGACCTGCGGCCGTACAAGAAACGCCACTGAACCCGGAACCCTCCCGATGATCGTTTTGCACCACTGCGTCAGCGCCCGTTCCCTGCGTCCCCTATGGATGCTGGAAGAACTAGGCCTGCCCTACGAACTGCGCCTGCTGCCGTTTCCGCCACGCGTGCACGCCCGGCCCTACCTAGACCTCAACCCGCTTGGCACAGTTCCCCTGTTGGAAGACGGCGCCACCCGCATGACCGAATCGGCCGCGATGTGCCAATACCTCGCTGCGCGCCATAGTCCGAGTGGGCTCGATGTGCCAACCGACGATCCAGCCTACGGCGCCTACCTGAACTGGCTACATATGAGCGACGCCACACTCACCTTTCCGCAAACGCTGGTGCTCCGCTACACCCACTTTGAACCGCCTGAGCGCAAACAGCCCCAAGTGGCCGACGACTACGCGCGGTGGTTTTTGGCTCGTTTGCGCGCGGTGGACGCCGCCGTGCAGGACAACGAAACCCTTTGCGCAGCCCGCTTCACGGCCGCCGACGTGGCCGTGGGATATGCGTTGGTGCTGGCGCAGCACCTTGGCCTGGATGCTCAGTTCCCACCTGCGGTAGCGGCCTACTGGCAACGGCTGCAGGCGCGACCCGCCTTCCAGCGCGCCCTGCGCGTAGAACGCGAGTCAGCCCTGAACCAGCGGGTGGATCCCACGCCATCCCCCGACCTGCGCGTTTGAACAGAGTGCCGTCGTTGAATCAGTCCTGTGTGAACTCCGCCAAGACGTATTCGACAAAGGCTTCTAACTTGGCTGGCTGCTGTTTGCGGCTCGGGTAGTACAAGTAGAGGCCGGGAAACGTCGGCGAGTAATCGGTCAATACGCGTTGGAGACGCTGGCTTCTCAGATGGGACCGTACCAAGTGTTCGTAGGTGTAGGCCAAGCCCATGTCGTCCCCCGCTGCATAGAAGGCTGGATGGAGTCGCTCACGCCAGAGGTCGCGCCATTTGGCATCCACACCATGCTCGTAGAGCCCGGCTTCTTCCACTCCGAACTACTGACCACGGACTTCACAACATTTGCGCAACCCAAGATTCAAGACTACGCCGATTGCAACCAGTCGGCTATGGATGCATGGAGCGGCATGAGCGGCAAACAAGGTGGCGATCCGTTCAACCTCGCCAAGGCCATCGTGCAGCTCGGGAGCCTGGACAAAACGCTGCGCGCTTCGCTGCCGGTGAGGATGCGGTGGTGCAGAACTTCGAAGCCTAGGCCCAGGCCCTGCTCGCCCAGGCCGAGGCGCACCGGGCACTGTCGTCTTCACTGGCCCTTGGAACCTATTGATCCGGCCCTTTAAAGTCACTACATAGCCGCCCTGAGTCCTCTGTAGAAAGGGTGCGAAATATTAATACTTCATGGAGCCGAAGCAATAAGGTCGAGTGGGACTGATGCGGCGGATAGGGGCCATTAAATCGCGGTGAGTCATCTCGGTCCGGTGGCGGTGATTTGCAGTGCGCAAGAAGTGCCGTCTGGACATCACCCGCTTTCGTAGGTAAGTGTCAGTGGTTGTAGGCTTTTCACAAGTGTTGGCCTGTTAGCCGGCATTCGCGAACCGCAGCATTCAGGAAGAACCGTCTTGACGCAAGCAGATGCCCATTGACCGGGGTGAAGTCCACGCAATCTGCGTGAGCTGGAGCGAACTACAGCTCGCCTATGTTGCGTGTCCCTGGTCTGCTCTGACTGGCAGGGGTCCACAGCGCGTCGCTTTCGTCTCGTTGTCGGACTCACAGGATTTGTTCAGAAAATTGTCCCGACGCAGGGCGGGCGACCGCCAAGGAGCTTTGCGTTCGGCAATCGCTGTTGCAATGTCGGAGCTTTCCTACAGCCGTCGACTCCGTCTTGCCTTACAGTAAGTCTTTGAACGAGTGAGTGGGTGAGCCCGCTTCGGAGATCGAGGTACTCACAAACTCGGTTACGCCAATGAGTCGATCCGAATGCGTGGTGTGGTTGCGTGCCGGGTTGCTGACAAATCGCGAGAAATTGCCCCAATGATCAGTTATCACAATGCGCTCGACATCGATCCGATGCGCGAAAAGTCCGTCCTTGTCATCGACTCCCTGAGTTTCATGTCGACTTTGGATTCCGAAGCAAGCTGTGCTGTCTAACTGTTGCTTCAACACTTCAGGCGAATGAAAAAGAAGCTCATGGCATCACCCCGATTTGATAAATGGATACGCGGCCAGTTCATCGGGCCGCTGGCGATTGCTTTGGCCTTGCTCATGTTGGTCGTCAGCGAGTTTGGGCATCAACAACTTAGGTCGAACACTGCCGAGCGGGAGGCCAGTGTGAAAGCGCAGCTCACGGTGGGGGCCATGCGTCGCAGTTTGTTGTTCATGGAGAGCGGCACGCGTGGTTATTTGGTAACCGGCCGCTCAGAATACCTAGATCCGTATTTCAAGCAGGTTCCGTTTTTGGAGGCAACCTTGAAGACGGCAGAGGCACTGTCGCAGGAAAAAAGGGAGACTAAGCCAGTCTTGGTGGCGCTGGTCGAGATGACGAAGCGAAAGCAGTTCGAGATGAAAGAAATGATTCGCCTTTTCCAATCCGGCGACCGAATCGGGGCCATGGTGTTGCTGGAGACCGATGCGGGCTTGCAAATGATGACGGTGATCAGCGACATGGTAGACCAG
>JBBKVN010000421.1:0-4010 GCA_037968455.1 Rhodoferax sp. | reverse complement strand
CGCTGATGGGAATTGCGGGTTCATTCCTCACGCTGTCAGCCTTCAATGCATTCTTCTTCAACATGGTGAACGGCCGCGGTTGGATCTGCATAGCGCTGGTGGTGTTTGCCTCGTGGCGGCCCGGCAAGGCGCTGCTGGGCGCGCTGCTGTTTGCCTTCTTCGACGCTATCCAACTGCGCCTGCAGCAAAGCGGTGGTGCGGTGCTGCCCTATCAGTTGTACCTGATGCTGCCCTATTTGCTTTCGATTTTTGCCTTGATCCTAGTGGCCCGAAAAGCCAGTTACCCACAGGCGCTGATGAAGCCCTACCGCAAGGGAGAGCGCTGACCGGCATGCCCAATGGGGGAGAGTCGATTTGGGTTGATGCTGAACGTTGCAGGGTAAAAATGCCTGCAATTGCGCCCGCCAGCCTGACCTGAATTGACCGAAGCGGTGCGGGTCTCATTGGAAGGCAAGGCCGGCGTCAGCCATAACGAGATCGCAGACGCCAAACCCGAACTAATTCTTCTGCGGTACTCCCGTTTAACGCCAGCCCGATAAGGCGCGGCATTTCGGCCACACGCGGCAAATGGGGCTTTTAAATTCACTCTTTCTCGCCCGGCCTAGGCGAGAGGGTCGATCTGGGTAGAGCGCTTACTGCACAGTTACTGCTACACAGTTGATAGCTGTCTCCGCTGATCCTGCAAGCGCAAGATGCCTAAAATCCTCTGAAAACTCCTGCACTTCATTGGCCTTTTGAGAGCAAGCGGAAAAGCGTCTAAATCTTGCGCCCCCCTGTTTTCAAACCACTCGTCTTTTCATCACCCACACGATGGATGCAGCGAAGGATGAAAGAGGCCGCGCGGAGGGGGTGATGAGCAGCCGCCCATTCTGGGGTCATCCGGCCCACGAGGGCGAGCAACAAAGTTTTTCAAGCCGATTTTCAGTGGATACTTGGCCTCACGCGGTTGAGCCGCCTAGCCGTTTCAACGCAGATGGACGGTGCGCCATCCACCACAACCAGCCAGAGAGCACACCATGGCCGCAGAGCACATGTCGTTTTACGACACCCGACCCGCCACACTGGACGAGAACCCCAACAGTTTTTGGTGGCCCACGCCCCCGTTTGCAGCCTACCCGCAGGTGCAGACCTCATCGGGGCCGCTGCCCAGCACGCTGGAGGGAATGAACCGAAAACGCGCCCGCACGCTGTTGATGAATTTTGATTTGCGCGGTGGCCGGGTGTCAGTGCAGCTGGCCCCAGGGCAAAAGCCCATCGCCCTCAAGTTTTCCCAGTTTCGCCATTTGGCCCTGGACGAGAAAGTCAGCCCCGAGGCCACCTCCGGCACTGACCCGCACGCGGCCCTGCTTGCACACCACCCCGTGTCGCCGTTTGTGGTGGTGTACACCGATGGCGATGAACTCAAGGGCAGCACCATCGGCCATGTGGAATTGGAACAGGGCTTGTTTTTGTTTCCGCCGCTGAACGACACAGGGGCTGCCTCGCGCGTGTTCATTCCCAGGCACGCGTACAAGTCAGTGAATGTTGGTGAGCGCGTAGGAACAATTTTGATGGCGCAGTCCGAAGTGACTGAGAGCCAGATCAAACAAGTGGTCATTGAGCAAGACGAGTTGCGCAGTCGCAAATTGGGCGATGTGCTGGTCAAAAGCCAAGTCATTTCTCCCGACCAGCTCATGCAGGCCATTGACATGCAGTTGCGCTTGCCGGTCATGCGATTGGGCGAGTCTTTGGTGGCGCTGGGGCTTATTTCAGATGATCAACTGCGCGACGCGCTCAAAGCCCAGGGCGTTGAGCAAGGCACGCCCTTGGGCGAGTTGCTGGTCAGAAATGGGCTGGTCACCCGAGCCCATTTGCAAACGGCTTTGGCGCACAAAATGGGTTATCCCATGGTCAAACCGTCGACGTTCCCTGTGACCAGCGAGGCGGTCAAGGCGGTGCCGTTTGCCATGGCTGAGCGCCTCGGAGTGTTCCCACTGATGTTGCGCGATGGCCGCTTGGTCGTGGCCATGGAGGATCCCACGCGCCGCGCCGCCATCAGCGAGTTGGAGTTCACCACGCGAAGCAAGGTGGTGGCAGCGCTGGCCCCACTGGACAGCGTGTTGCCCGCACTGGCGGCGGCCTACCGGGCCCACAACGTGGACGTCACACCCGGCAGTCGGGTAGATCAGGGGCTGATCGACGGTAGCGCGCTGCTGGCGCAGATGGAGGCTCAAACGACCGAGAAGCCGAGCGAGGTGGTCAGCGAAAGACCCATTGAACAGTCCGACAACCAATTGGTGCGGCTGATCAACACCATGATCTTGGAGGCCTATGAGCAAGGTGTATCTGACATTCACGTCGAATGCCCGGCGGACAACGAACCTATCCGCATCCGATTTCGCAAGGATGGCGCGCTTCGGCCTTACTTGGAACTGCCCCCGAACTACCGTTCGGCGATGGTGGCGCGACTCAAGATCATGTGCGACCTCGACATCTCCGAGCGTCGCCGCGCCCAAGACGGCAAGATTAATTTTGCGAAGTACTCCCCCCAACACAAGTTAGAGTTGCGCGTGGCCACTATCCCCACGGCCAACGGCCTGGAAGACGTGGTGATGCGCTTGCTGGCGGCCTCCAAACCACTGCCACTGAACAGCGTAGGCCTGTCGCCACTGAACTTCGAGCGCCTGAGTTGGGCGGTGCAGCGACCCTACGGCATGGTGTTGTGTGTGGGGCCGACTGGGTCTGGAAAGACGACCACCCTTCACTCGGCTCTGGGCTACATTAACCGGCCCGAAACCAAAATTTGGACGGCCGAAGACCCGATTGAAATCACACAACCAGGTTTGCGGCAGGTACAGGTCAACTCAAAAATCGACTGGACATTTGCCAAAGCACTCAAGTCGTTTTTGCGCGCCGACCCCGACGTGATCATGGTGGGCGAAATTCGAGACGCCGAGACCGCGCACATGGCCATTGAGGCGTCTCTGACCGGCCACATGGTGATGTCGACTCTGCACACCAACAGCGCCCCCGAAACGGTGACCCGCTTGCTCGACATGGGCATGGACCCCTTCAACTTTGCCGACTCGCTGTTGGCTGTGTTGGCCCAGCGACTGGCCCAACGGCTGTGCAAGGCATGCCGGGTGGAAACCCCTTGCACTGACGAGCAGCGAGACGAACTGCTGGACGATTTCATGCACGTGTACGACCAACCCGGCATGCGCGAGCGCGATGACGTGCTGGCCAACTGGATGGCGCGGTTTGCCGTCGATGGACAACTCATGCACTACCACAGCCCCGGCTGCAAGGTGTGTGAGAACCGAGGAAAAAAAGGGCGTGTGGGCCTGCACGAGTTGCTCTCCGTGACCCGCGACATCCGCCGCTTGATTCAAAAAGGGGCTCGCGCCGAAGAAATTCAGCACCAAGCCCTGCTGGAAGGCATGATGACCCTGAGGCAAGACGGCATCGAAAAAGTGCTGCAAGGGCTCACCACCTTGGAAGACGTGCACGCCATGAGCAACAACTGAGGCGCGACTCCTCTAGCAGTGGAGGTTGAAGGGCGAGTTCACAGGGAGGCTGATACAGACGGTGACGCCTGTTGAGCCGTCCTCCTGCATGTCGCCCATTGCATGGCCCGCGTCGGGTTCAGAGTGGGTGTCGATCGGCCTGCTCATGCTGGGCAAGCGTCAGGTGCGCGCTGGCAGCGCCAGTTCCGCCATTTTCACCGCGCCTTCAAAACTGCGGGCACCGCCAATGAAGAGGTTGAGGTGGCAAAACACACTGTCGGACACACCGTTCACGGCGGCCAACTCAGCGTCGCGCAGGCCGGACCAGCTCTCAGGAAGGTCCAGACGGGCGGTGAACGAGCCTGACTCAACCGGCACGGTCTTGATTTGGTACTGGTTGCCGTCGGAGTCGGGGTAGATCACGAACATCACCTCGGGCATCTCGTCGACCACCACGCGGGTCCAAGGCATGCCGCCCTCATTCAGATGCAGCACGCGGCCTTCCAGCAAACGGGGCGCGTTGCG
>JBBKVN010000420.1:0-2829 GCA_037968455.1 Rhodoferax sp. | reverse complement strand
CGTCTTGCAAAGAGCCTTCGATTTTCCCCCGCGCCAGCGTGGCTTTGACGAAGAAGCGCTTGGTGTCAATGAAGCCGGGAATTTGTCGGCCTCTGATCTCCATTTCGTCCTGACTTCTGTTATTGACCATTTTGTGGAGACGATTCCAGTCGTCCGGGCTGAAGTAGCCGGTCCACCTGTTCCCTTCATCGGTTAAAACCAGCGGCCCCAACATCTGTACCAGGGCAGGGTTGGCGCTCAGGAAGCGCCCGTTTAAATCAAGTGTGAACAGACCAATGGGCATCGCGTCATAGGTGTGTTCCAGTTCGGCTTGCGCAGCCAATCGCTCGTTGTGCTCAAGCCGTATGTGTTCCGAAATCGCCAGCGCAGTCAAAAGGCTGGCGGACAGGGCTGCAGTGACGCTGTTGATTGACCCAAGCAGCGCGTGAATTCCCAGCGACGCAGCGATGACCTCATACAGGCTCGCAAGCAGGCTTACGGCAATGGATGCGCTGTAATAAAGCGCTACTCGCGATCTGGTAAGCGTCAAAATTCGGGCCAGCAGAAAAGCCAACAGTGCGATTCCAATGCCGGAGGTCACCCAAATGATGGGCAAAAAGTCACCGTATGGCAACAGGACAGCGAGCGCCAGAATGGGTAGGCATGAAAGGCGAGTGGCCAAAAGGATCGATGGATGGCCAACTTTTTTCAACTCATCCCGGAACAAGGACGTGAAAAGCGTGAGGGTCAAAATGTAGTAGAGCGCAAGGGTCACTGCGCGGGTGACCATCAGTGTGTTTTCTGGAATTGTGGAGCCGAGCCACTGAGTGTCCCACCCTGCTGACAGCGCACCCATGCGCAAATTGACAATGAGCCAAGCCGCAAACAATACATACAAACTTTTGCGGTTGATATAGGCGGTGATCAGGACGAAGGCCGCCAAAACCAGGACTCCACCATCGAGAAGTCCAGACTTTCGGTGGAACTGTTTTTCAGCCTCCTGTAGATCATCCAAATTCCAGAGATTGGCGCTCAACCTGGCCGGTCCTGAGGAGCTTGCTTTGCAAACGACAGGGCTACCGATGAGAGCGGGGTCCAGGGTCAGCGAAAAACCCGACTTGACTGCTGAAATGGCGCCATTCGTTTTGGACCGGTTTCCGGAGCCTACGGCCTGAAGCGGCCTGCCTGCCCAGCATTCGATCCCGGTGGTATGCCGTGACGGGAACTCCACGACCTGCGCTTGCGGGGTGAGTTTGGGATCGACCGAAAAAGAAATCCAAAATGGATTGACAGATAAATCGGTGTCCAGAAAGAGCGATGGGGTTTGAACATTGGTCGCCGCCAATGCTTGCTCGGGTTGAGAGACTTCAGCGCTTTGCGGTAGGGCCCGAATCTGGAGAATCTCTGGACTCGCACTGTTGAACTGGGATGGCCAAAAAGCCAAAGCCATGACGCAGAAAATGCCAATGGCCAACGGGACAATGTGTGTGGACAGTTTGTACAAGCCCATGTCCATCACTTGGCCCAAACTGATGAATCGTCTGGAGGTTGTGTCGGATCTGGTGTTCTTGTCGTTCATTGTTTGGATCGCCCAGTTAACGCGTTGGAGCCGGTCGTCTCCAGGCACGCTTCAATTTGGGGCAGGAAGTAGATTGAACCTCAGGCTTGCGTGCAATGAATGTCAATCGCGAGCAGTCACCCTTTCCCGTCGCGAGTGTACCGCTCTTAAAGGGGCGGCGTTGGGGGGGAAGGCCGGGTCGAATTGAGTCGTCGAAGAATATTTTTGGTGCCAGCAATGCAATGCGCAGAGCGCAGATCAACTCTTGCATCTTCAAGAGCTGTTCTGCGCATGCGATCGGCCGAAGGACGAGGGTTTCGTCGTCAAACTTTCTCTTGGTATCTTGTTGGATTGGCCCTACATGCCGTGTATCAGGGCGTCATTCCTGCCAATTCCCGCGGCATGGTCTCTGACAGACCGTGTGGGCGTGAATCCGAGGTCGATATCGGGGTGACTTGTGTTGCACATGAAGCCTAGCAAAGGATGACCGCAGGCTTCCCAACGCGCCTTGGCACTCGCAACGTCCAATTTCATGATCCGATGGGGAATACCTCCAACGTGGTGGATCGGAATATAGCCGGCACCCTGGAATACATCATCAAACAGAAGGCGGTCATACATCCGGTCAACGGGTGCGCGGCCGGTGACGATCATCCAATCGATTCCGTCCTGCAGACAGTATTGATAGAGCGCTTTGAAAAGGGTGGTGGTGACCAGCCGACCGCCCCGGTCATTGGTAACCCCCAGGCGAGTCGCTTCAGCCAGGCGCTGAATTCGCAGTGGTTCAGGCAGAGCAATGGATTGCTCCAGACACAATGGCGCGTACTCGTTAGTCTGGATTCGCATGGTGCCCACCGGAGAGCCGTCCAGCTTGGACTCGGCCAGCAAGACAATGACGCCGTCGTCGGTGTCTGCCTCTTCCTGGTTTTTCAATAACTCGGCGAAATCAGGAAGGTGGCGTGCATAGGCGTGATGGCGAATGTCCACGGCTTTGCTGAGGTCGTTCTGGTTGCGGACCACCCGCACGGTAAAGGGAAGTATCTCTTCGACCATGTTGGGTGCCACAGCCTCAAGGGTGCCGCTGGGTCGTGTTTCAATGCGTTGAGGGTGGAATACGGCGGACACGGCGGCGGTGACAGGACTTAACATGACTGGGCTCCCTGATACAGTGAATGAATCAAAATGTGATCTTTGTTGCAAAAGATTCGTTTGAATTCAATGTAAATCGCTGCTTTGAAAACTGTTGTCAGGGCTTTGCTAATCCGGGTGTAGGGGTTTTCCTACACGATTGT
>JBBKVN010000419.1:0-6320 GCA_037968455.1 Rhodoferax sp. | reverse complement strand
CGGCCGGCCAGGCGGGCGATGAACCAGGCGGCGAGGTAGGTGGAGGCCAGGCAGCCGCCGGCGGTTGCCACATTGCCGTTGGAAAAGAAGGCTTGGTCAAGCACGGCAATGCCGGCTTCTTCGGCCCAGGGTTTGGTGGTGAGGTCAGTGCACGCTGGCACCTCATCCAACAGGCCGAGTTTTCCCAAAATGAGCGTGCCCGAGCACTGCGCACCCAGCAGTTGGCGGGTGGGGTCGAATTGCAGTTGCGCCATCAGGGCCGCATCGGCCGCAATCTCGCGCGTTTGCATGCCGCTGCCGATGAGCACGGCGTCTGCGGCACTGGCCTCGGCCAGCGTGGCCTGCGCTTCAATCACCAAGCCGTTCATGGAACGGATGCGCTCGGTGTTGCTGGCGATGGAGACGCGCCAGCCGGGTTGCTTGACGCGGTTCAGAATGCCCAGCGCGATGAGCGAGTCCAGCTCGTTGAAGCCGTCGAAGGTGAGGATGGCGATGTGCATGGCTTTGAAGATTTTGAGTTGCGGGAATCTCTTGTTTCAACCGGCGATTTTTTCTAAGCCTCCTTGGCCTTGCTTTCTCCCAAACCGCGCACCCAGCCAGCCCCGCGGCGGATGAGGTGCTCGATGTCGTCAACAAAGGTGAACACCGACGGAATTACCAAGAGGCTGAGCACGGTGGAGGTCATCAGCCCGCCGATCACGGCCACGGCCATGGGGCTGCGAAAGCTGGAGTCTGCCGCACCCCAACCCACGGCGATGGGCAGCATACCGGCGCCCATGGCCAGGGTGGTCATGATGATGGGGCGGGCCCGCTTGTGGCAGGCGTCCAGCAGGGCGTCGACGCGGTTCAGGCCGTGTTCGCGGCGAGCGACGATGGCGTATTCCACCAGCAAAATCGAGTTCTTGGTGGCAATGCCCATGAGCATGATCAGACCAATGAGCGAGGGCATGGAGAAGCTCTTGTCGGCCAGCAGCAAGCCCACAAACGCACCGCCCAAAGACAGCGGCAGCGCCGCCAAAATGGTGACGGGGTGCAAGAAGTCTTTGAACAAAAGCACCAGCACGATGTAGATACACAGCACGCCGGTCAGCATGGCCAGGCCAAAGCTGGCAAACAGTTCACCCATGACCTCGGCGTCGCCCAAGGCGAGTTGTTTCACGCCCGGCGGCAGTTGGGTGATGCTGGGCAGCTTTTGTACGGCATCGGTCACATCGCCCAGTTGGGCGCCCGACAACTCGATTTCAAAGGTGACGTTGCGGGCGCGGTTCAGACGGTCGATCACGGCCGGGCCGCCCGTCATTTCCAGCGTGGCGACCTGGCTCAGCATGACCGGACCGTTGCTGCCGGGCACACTCAGGCGGCCCAGCACGCTGAGGTCTTGGCGAGCGGTGTCAGCCAGTTTGACCACGATGGGGACCTGGCGCTGCGACAAGTTGAGTTTGGACAGCGCGGAGTCGTAGTCGCCCACGGTGGCAATGCGCAGCGTGTCGCCAATAGCAGCGCTGGTCACGCCCAGGTCGGCGGCGCGGGCAAAGTCAGGGCGCACGGCGATCTCTGAGCGGATCAAACTGGCGCTGGAGGCAATGCTGCCCAGGCCGGGAATGGTGCGCAGGTCTTTTTCTACTGCGGCGGCGGCTGTGGCCAAGGCCAGGGGGTCTTCACCGGTGAGCACCAGTTGGTACTTTTCGCCCGAGCCTCCCAAACCAACTTTGCTGCGCACGCCGGGCAACTCTGCCATGACGGCACGAATTTCGTTTTCAATGCCCTGCTTGCGCGGGCGCTGGCCGCGGTCGGTGAGCAACACGGTGAGCGTGGCTTTGCGCACCTCGGAGGCGCCGGGTGGGGCAAACGGGTCAGAGCCCGCCGCACCGGCGCCAATGGTGGTGTAAATACTCTTCACATGGTCCACGCGCATGACCAATTGGCGGGCGGCTTCGGCGGCCTCGCGGGTTTGCGCCAGGGTGGAGCCGGGGGAGAGTTCCACCATGACTTGTGTTTGCGAGTTGTCGTCGGGCGGAATAAAGCCTTTGGGCAGCAGCGGAATCAGCATCAACGAGCCGACGAAGAACGCGCCAGCGGCGGCGGCTGTGATCCAGCGGTGCGTCAGGCACCAGCGGCTCCACACCATGTAGCGGTGCATCCACCAAGGCTCTTTGTGTTCGCGCGGACTGCGCCGCATGATGTAGGCCGCCATCATGGGCGTCAACATACGCGCGACGACCAGCGAGGCGAACACGGCCAGTGCCGCCGTCCAGCCAAACTGCTTGAAGAATTTGCCCGGAATGCCGCTCATGAACGCAGTGGGCAGAAACACGGCAATCAGGGTGAAGGTGGTGGCAATCACGGCCATGCCGATCTCGTCGGCGGCTTCCATCGCCGCCTTGATGGGCGACTTGCCCATGTTCAGGTGGCGCTCGATGTTTTCGACCTCCACAATCGCATCGTCCACCAGCACACCAATGACGAGCGAGAGTGCCAGAAGAGTGACCACGTTGATGGAAAAGCCGAGGTAGTTCATGCCGATAAAGGCCGGAATCACCGACAGCGGCAAGGCCACAGCCGACACGAAAGTGGCCCTGAAATCACGCAGAAACAACCACACCACGATGACGGCCAGAATGGCGCCTTCGTACAGCAGGGCCATGGAGCCGGCGAACTCCTCTTCCACCGGTGTCACAAAGTTGAAGGCCTCGGTGAGCACCAGGTCGGGGTGGGCCAGTTGCATCTCGGCCAGAGCGACTTTGATGCCTGCACCTACTTCCACCTCACTGGCGCCTTTGCTGCGGGTGATCTCAAAACCCACCACCGGTTTGCCGTTGAGCAGGGCCATCGAGCGCGGCTCGGCCACGGTGTCGCTCACGGTGGCCAACTGGTCCAAGCGCACGCGCTGACCACCCGACAGGGCGATTTCGACCCGGGCCAGTTCCTCCACGGTTTTGACCGTGGCCAGGGTGCGAATGGGCTGCTCACTGCCGCCCAGGTCGGCGCGGCCGCCCGCGCTTTCGGTTTGTACTTGTTTCAGTTGACGGGACACGTCAGCGGCGGTGGCGCCCAGGGCTTGCAGCTTGAGCGGGTCTAGCGCCACTTCCACCTGGCGGGTCACGCCACCCACGCGGCTGATGGAGCCCACGCCTTTGACGGCCAGCAAGCGGCGCGCCACGGTGTTGTCCACAAACCAGCTCAGGGCCTCGTCGTCCATGCTGGGGGCGCTGACGGTGTAGGCCAGCACGGGTGTGCCGGCGAGGTCAATCTTTTTGACCACCGGGTCGCGCACGTCAGCGGGCAGGTCGGCGCGCACGCCTTGCACGGCGGAGCGCACATCGTCCACGGCCTCCTGCGTGGATTTCTCCAGCCGGAACTCAGCGGTGATGGTGACGCCACCGTCTTGCACCTTGGTGTAGATGTTTTTCAAGCCTTGCAAGGGGGCCAGCGCGTTTTCCAGTTTGCGGGCGACCTCGGTTTCCAACTGCGCCGGCGCGGCACCGGGGAGCGAGGCGACGACGATGACGTTGGGCACATCGAGGTCTGGAAAGTTCTGCACTTTCATGGACTGAAAGGACAGCAGGCCGGCAAAAGTCAGCAGCACAAAGAGCATCACCGCCGGGATGGGGTTTTTGATGGACCAAGAGGACACATTCATGGTGTTTGCTCCTTATTTGCTAGCGGCTTGCGAAGATGCAGCGGGCTTTGGAGCCTGATTTGGCTTGGAAATATCAACCACCTTCACCAAATCACCCTCGCTCAAGAAGCTGGCGCCGCTGGCCACCAGCTTTTGCTCCAGCTTTACGCCACTGAGAATTTCCACCCGGTCGCCCACCATGGCCCCGGTTTTGACTTTGAGCTGGCTGACGCGGTTGTTGGCGTCCACTTGGTAGACGTAGCTGAAGCCGTCTCGCACCACCACGGCGGTTTGCACCACCGTCATGGCCTTGACCTGGCCCAGAGCGATTTCGCCGCGCGCGAACACGCCGGGTTTGAAGGTGCTGGTGTGGTTGTTGGTTTTGGGCGCGCTGAAGTCCACGTAGACCAAGCCGTTGCGGGTTTGGGCGTCCACGGTGGGGGAAATGAGGCGCACTTTGCCCTCGGCGGTGTCGCCACCGGGGGCGGTCAGCGTCACGCGGGTGCCGGGTTTCACGCGGCCCAACTCGGCGGCGGTAACTTCACCGCGCCACTCCAAGCGACCTTTGCGAATCAGGCGAAACAAGTCACCACCGGCGCCCACCACGGCGCCCACGCTGGCGGTGCGGGCGGAGATGATGCCGGCGTCAGGCGCCACGATGCGGGTGTAGTTCAGGCGCAGTTGCTGGGCGTCTAACTGGGCCTGGGCGGAGGCGACACGGGTCTTGGCGGTCGTCTCGCCAGTCAGAAACTGGTTGATTTGCTGGGCACTCAAGGCGCCCGTGCCTTGCACGGCGCGGGCGCGCTCGGCGTTGGCGCTGGCCTCGGCAGCCACGGCGGTGGCTTCGGCCAGGGAGGCGCGGGCCAAGGCAACGTCGGCCTGCACGCCGTCGCTGGACAGGGTGGCGAGCAACTGGCCGCGCTTCACTGCATCGCCCACCTGGGCGTGTAACTCTTGAATGCGCAGGCCGTTGACCTCGGCGCCCACACTGGCTTCTTGCCAGGCCGCCACGTTGCCGTTGGCCAGCAGGGTGATGGGCATCTGGCCGGCGGTGGCCTGGGTGAGGCTGACGGTGAGTGAGGGTTTGCCAGCCGGGGCGCTGTCGGTCGTGGCCGGTCCGTCCTCCGCGTTGGAGCGGGTGGCCATGAAGCCAAGGGCGCCCAGGGTCAGAACGCTGGCCAGCACGAGGCCCAGGGTGAGGGGTTTGACAGTGAAGGTGTTCATGGGGAGGGTCTCAACAATCGGGAGTGTGTGGGGTGGCTCAACTGGCCGACGATGGGGTGGCGGTGGGTTGGTCAGGCGTGGCTGCGGTGCGGTCCCAGCCGCCGCCCAGGGCGCGGTACAGCGCGACCCATGCCAGGTTGCGCTCCAGCGCCAGGCCCAGCAGTCCGCTTTGCGCGGCCAAGGCGACGCGGCGGGCTTCTTCGAGTTCGACCAGGCTGGCCAGCCCCTGGTCATAGCGCACCTGGGTGGCGGCCAGCGACTGCGCATAGCCTTGGCGCGACACCTCGGCGTTGGCTTGGCGTGCCTCGGTGCTTTGCAGTTTGATCAAGGCGTCTTCCACCTCACGCACGGCCTGGCGCACTTGGGCCCGGTAAGTGTTGACGGCTTGGGCGTACTGGGCCTCAGCCAGACTGATGTTGGCGACGCGCTGGCCACCGTCAAACAGGGGCACGCTCACGGCCAATGGGCCGAAGGACCAGGTGGTCAAGTTGGTGGTGGTGCCGCCGCTGTTGACACGCAAGCCGCCAATCGAGCCATCCAGGGTGAGGCGCGGGTAGCGTTGGGCTTTGGCGCTGCCCACTTGCGCGCTGGCCACCACCACATCGCGCTCTGCGGAAAATACGTCGGGACGCTGGGTGAGGGTCTGCGCGGGAATATTTGCTACTGAAAACGGAGCGGCTTGCGCAAGCTGTACCTGCGCTAGAGCCAGTTTTTGTCTTAAATTGCCTTCTTCCATGCCGGTCAAGGCGACCAAGGCTTTGGTGCTCAAATCGCAGCTTTCTTGTTGGCTGGTGACACGGCTGCGGGCCTCTGCCGCACTGGCGCGGGCCAAGGCTTCCACGGCCGGGGCGGTGAAGCCGGCGCGGGTGCGGAGTTGCGTCAGCCGCGCGGTGTCGGCGCGGGAGGCGGCGTCGGCGTCGGCCACATTCAGCAGCTGCTTGCAGGTGGACAGGCCGTAATAGGTTTGCGCCACTTCAGCCGCCACCGATACGCGGGCGTTGTGCCACTGCGCTTGGGTGCCCTGCAATTGGGCGAAGGCGGCGTCATTCACCGCCTTGTTGGCGCCCACCAAGTCCAGCTCCCAACTGGCCTGCAGGCCCACATTGGCACTGGTGGCTGCGGTGGTGCTGAACTGGCTGACGCTGCGGCTGATGCCGGCCGAGGCGCTGGCTTGCGGCAGCAGCACGGCGTTGGCCGCGGTCTGGTTGGCGCGCGCTTGCGCAATGCGGGTCAGCGCCTGCGCCATGGAGGGGCTCTGGGCTTGGGCGGCTTCAATCAGTTCGACCAGCAGCGGGTCGCCCTGGCGTTGCCACCAGTTGGCGAGCGACTGCACCTGGCCCTGGTGCGGCAGGGGCGCTTGCCACTGCGGCGCGGCCAGTGAGGGAACTTGCGTGGCCGGCATCATCACGCTGCAAGCGCTGAGCACCAGGGTGCTGCTGGCAACGGCCATGCCTTTGAGAAAGTGGGGCGTCATGGG
>JBBKVN010000418.1:0-3093 GCA_037968455.1 Rhodoferax sp. | reverse complement strand
GAGTGGGGGTGGCAGCGCAATAGTCGCTACATATTCAATAGCCACCTGCGCTTACTTCTCAAGCGCTAGCGGCCTGAAGCGCTTGCAACTTTTTGGTTGACTTACTTGTGCACTGTGGCGGCGTCATGAGTCGCTGGCGACGGGCCGCTTTCCAAGTACCCAGTTCGACTCCAATCAGAAGTCGTGAGTGCGTGCTGTGCTGCGCACAGCTAGCACGCATTGATACAAATGAGTCATGATTGTGAAGACATCGTCGAGTGCTCAACAACATTTTCCAAAAATGGAATTCCGATTTCTCGGGCCAGCAATCGGGCAGCTTCACCACTTTTAGCCTCACCCTGTGCAGATCGATGCAATAGCGCGCGAACCGTCAGGTCTCGCATGCCACTTCTGGCGGCCAGTATCTGCAACTCGTCAATCCACGCCGGCGCCTGTGGCATCTTGTTGGCGACTGCCAATTCACAAAGAGAGTCAAGGGTATACGCCTTGCCCCAAAGGTAACCGTCGGGAAGACGCGTACTTCGTGCAATGGCATCCAGGAGAATTTCGACCGCATGTGGAACCTCGCCACGTGAACTTGCCACGCGTCCCAGACCGCGCCCCGCCATGCCCTCCCAGCAAGGGTCTCCTAGCTGACAGCCGAGTGCAAAGGCGTGCTCGAAGCGTTCAGCGGCATCATCTACCTGCCCGAGAAGCAAATCGACTTCGCCACGCAACGATTGAGGCCAAGGCAGAAATGCAGTCCATAGCTGCCTGGCGATGGTGATGGATTGATCAAGCACTTTGGCGGCTTCGATGAAGTCGCCTTGCAAAAGCAGCGACCGACCCAGCATGGACAGTGCAAAGGCCACCTGTTTTGAGTCTCCCAGTGCCTGCGCCTCTTCCCTGGCTTGACTGAGTATTGCTATGGAAGCTCCGTAATGCGCGGTGTCACTGAGAACAGAGCCGTGCACGATGGCGATTCGAGCCTGCTCGGCCCGGTCTTGTCCTGCCAGAGTTGCTGCCTGCTGCAAGAGTACATGGGCACGTTCGTAGCGCCCCCGCAAAAACTCAACGTAGCCGAGCTCACGGCATGCCGCAGCTGCATAGGGTGACAGTTCTCCTTGCCCAACTGCAAGCGCTTCATGCAAAGCCGTGGCGCCTTCTTCGTCGCGGCCACGGGCAGCATGGACCAATGCGCCACCCAGGACCACCCGTGTGCGCGCCCGCAGTGTTCTATTACCCGTTAAGTCAGCCTCCACGATTGCCCGTCTGAGACACTGCAATCCTGCATCCAGCGCACCTGCGCCAACGGCTGCCTCACCAGCCTCGATCTGGGCGAGCACGGCGGCCCGGCCAACCTCGGGTTGTGCAGTTGGGTTGGCTGTCACCGTCCGCAACGCAGCCTCCAAGGTCGCACCTGGCTGCACACCAAGCTCTCTCATGAATAGCTCTCGGCACGCCGCCACCTGACGTGCCGCACCCACACCGTCGCCGGCGGCCGCAAGGCAGCGAACCAGTAGCGCCTGGTAGTTTTCATCCAACGGATTCTGGCGAACAAGTCGGCCGGCCAGATCTGCAGCCTCATCTCGGGCTCCCATCGCCAAGCGAGCCAAAGCTGCTTCACGCAGAACCGCTTCTGTGGTCGCCTGAAGATGCCTACGTTCTGTTGCCAGCCAAACCTCAAACACAGGGCATGCAGAAAAGTTCAGAGCACCCAAAAATTCCTGGCCCAAGCCAGGCACTTGGAGCGCCTCGGCCCATGTGCCACGCGCAACGACATTGACGTCAACATAGGTCATTGGCTCAAGCTGCAGATCCAGCAAATCACCGCGCAGGCCGCAAGACCTCAGCAGGCGTCGGAGTTCACTTAGATTCCAGCGCAAGGCTGCAAGTGGATCATCAGCCTCAGCGAACAGCATCCCTGCAAGCTGTAGTCGGCTCACCGGGCGGTGACTGCGAATCAGCAGAGCAAGCAGTCCCCATACCTTTTGCCCGCGTGGCGCATCGATCACTTTGCCGTCGATGGCAGCGCGTGGCGTTCCGAGAAGATAGATAGCAAGGCCCATGAGTTGATTCTCTCCCAGAGCCTCGCGTTTGACACACTAAGCTTCAGCAGTGGTCGGGTCGATGATGGCCATAACTCTTGAAACGCTGTTCGCGGGGAAGCCACCCCGGCGCGCGTGATCCCTTATCAGTTCTTCATTCACTGCGTTGTAAACGCAGTAAATTTTGTCTCCCGTCACATAGCTTTGAACCCATTGAATATCCGGTCCAAGCTCCTGCAAGACGCTGCAGGATTTCTGGGAAATGGCCTGGAGCTCTGGGGCCTTTGTGGCACCGATGCCGGGAATGGCGCGTTCGATAACAAATTTGGGCATGATGGTTTCCTTTCTGGTTGAGTGAGCCTTGAAGGTAAGCCTCTGGCGTGTGAGCGAGCGTGTGAGAACTTCATCATTGAAAAAAAGGCTTGAGCCTGACTGCTGATCGGGGCACTGAATGGCAGGCTTGCCACCAAAAGCCACTCACGACACCGTGTCAGTCAAGGTCAACACCGTCAGCTTCTACCGGGTGGTGGACACCGAAAAGGCCATCTTCCCGGTCGAAAACTGCCTGATGGCCACCAGCCAGCTGGCACAGATCACGCTGCGGGTGGTGCTGGGCAAGCATGAGCTGGACGAAATGCTGGCCTAGCGAGAGCGGCGCGCCACGGTGATCCACGCAGAGGGCGAAAAGCAAGCCGCCGTGGCGCTGCTGGAAGCCGCGCAGATGCTGGCCCGCCAGCCCGAGGCCATGCAACTGCGCTACCTGCAAACCATGACCCAGGTCGCCGGTGACCGGGCAACCACCGTGATCTTGCCGCTGCCGATGGACATGCTGGGACGGCTGCTGGACCGGGAACGGGGTGCTGACCGGCGGGCTGATGACGCTGGTGGGTGAATTTTTTTGACTTACTTTCTGGATTGACTGGTGAGCTTGTGGCGGCGCCACGGCCTTGTTCTCTCTGCCGTCATCGCCGATGCGACGCCCCCCGCCGCTCCCCCAACGCGTGCTCGATGATGTGCAGCGAACTTTCTACACGTGGCCAAATATGACTATTGCCCCCCCCTTTCC
>JBBKVN010000417.1:0-5622 GCA_037968455.1 Rhodoferax sp. | reverse complement strand
CATTCGCTGCCCATCATGACCTATCAGGCCAGTGAGCGGCCGGTTACCGGCGCTTAAGCCTGGGTCTCACCGGGTGGTGGTGATGTGGGGTTCGTTTGCGGCGCGCTGGTGTCCATGCGTACGTTGAGCGTGCCGGAGCGCACATGCAAGTCCCGCTGCGGGAAGGGAATCTCAATCTTGCGCGCTGCCAGTTCATCGTCCAGCGCCCACATTAACTTGGCATGGGTGGAGGCGGGCCGGGTGGTCAGGTCGCGGTCGGCCCAGACAATCAGCTCGTAATTCACTGAGCTGTCGCCGTAAGCCACCAGCCAGACTGCCGTCTGCATGTCCTTGTGATGCACCACGCCAGGCACCTTGAGCGCGGCGGCCAAGCCAGCCTCTCGCACCAATTCCTTGGCCGTGCCATAGGCCACGCCAAAGGGAATGTGCATGCGCCGGTAGGAGTCGTCCAGTGTCCAGTTCACGACCCGGCCATTGATGAATTCGGAGTTGGGCACCAGCACGTCAAGCGAGTCATTGCTGCTGACGCGGGTGTAGCGCATGGCAATTTCCCGCACATGGCCGCGCACGCCGGATTCAAGCTCTACAAAATCACCCACCTTCAGACTGCGCTCCAGCAAAATGATGACGCCGGAGACAAAGTTGCTGAAAACGTTCTGAAGGCCAAATCCCAAACCCACCGCCAAGGCACTGCCCAGCAGCGCAATACTGGTCAGGTCAATGCCCAGGTAGTTCATGCCGATGATGGTGCCAAACACCCAGACGCTATAACGCAGCAAACGGCTGAGCATGTGGATGCGGGCAAATTTCCAGGGCTCGTCCTCGTAGCGCTGGGTCAGGCGGTGCAGGCTGCGCTCCAGCAAACTCGCAAATGACCAAATTCCGACAATGAACACGATCGCCAATAACAGGGCGCCCACGGTGACGCTGGTCGTTCCGACACTGAAAAGCCGCAAGCCCAAGGCCGCCGCCAGGTAACCCAAATAGTCCTGATTCATTGCCGTTCCTTGCATGGCGGCGGCCTCCACACCGTCACAGAACGGCAGAGGCCAACCGAACGCAAATTGTAGGTGGCGGGATCAGCTTGAAACGGAGGCCGCTGTGCGTCCCGTCCCTTCATCGGCCGCATTGCCGAGGCGACAAAAAAAGGCCCGACTCAGTGACTGAGTCGGGCCTTGGCCCTCGCTGACATCACCCGCAAGCGGGGTGCGTCAAATGAGGCGTTTACTTGGCGACAACGCGCACCATTTCCAGGCACTTGCTGGAGTAACCCCACTCGTTGTCGTACCAGGCCACGACCTTGACGAAGGTGCTGTCCAGGGACATGCCGGCGTCGGCGTCAAACACGGAGGTGCAGCTCTCGCCACGGAAGTCGGTGGACACCACTTTGTCGGTGGTGTAAGCCAAGACGCCCTTCATGGGGCCTTCGGAGGCGGCCTTCATGGCAGCGCAAATGTCAGCGTAGCTGGCTTCCTTGACCAGTTCCACGGTCAAGTCCACCACCGACACGTCGGAGGTCGGCACGCGGAAGGACATGCCGGTGAGCTTTTTGTTCAGCTCGGGAATGACCACGCCCACTGCTTTGGCAGCGCCGGTGCTCGAAGGAATGATGTTTTCCAGAATGCCACGGCCACCGCGCCAGTCTTTGTTGGACGGGCTGTCCACCGTTTTCTGGGTCGCTGTGGCGGCGTGCACTGTCGTCATCAGGCCACGCTTGATACCGAAGCTGTCGTTCAACACCTTGGCCACAGGGGCCAGGCAATTGGTGGTGCAGGAAGCGTTGGAGATGATGGCCTGGCCAGCATAGGTGCTGTCGTTCACGCCGTAGACGAACATGGGGGTGTCGTCTTTGGAGGGCGCGGACATGATGACCTTCTTGGCACCGGCGGTAATGTGTTTCTGAGCGGTTTCCTTGGTCAGGAAGAGGCCGGTGGATTCGATCACCACGTCAGCACCGACTTCAGACCAGTTCAGCTCAGCGGGGTCTTTGACCGCGCTCAGGCGAATCTTCTTGCCATTGACGACCAAGTGGTTGCCCTCAACGGCGATATCGCCCTTGAAGCGGCCGTGCACCGAGTCAAACTGCAGCATGTAAGCCAGGTACTCTGGCTCCAGCAGGTCATTGATGCCCACGACTTCAATGTCCTTGAAGTTTTGGATGGCAGCACGAAACACCATGCGCCCAATGCGGCCGAAGCCGTTGATACCAATCTTGATCGTCATTTGCTTTTCTCCACTAGTTAAAACATAAAACCCGGGCCCGAAGGCCCTGCTTGATTACTTCTTGCGCAACACTTTTTCCACCGTATCGGCCACGTTTTCAGGCGTGAAACCGAAGTGCTTGAACAGCACTGGTGCGGGGGCAGACTCGCCGTAAGTGTCGATACCGACCACGGCCGCGCAGCCGTATTTCCACCAGCCATCGGTGACGCCCATTTCCACCGCCACGCGCGGTGTGCCAACCGGCAAAACAGTGCCCTTGTAGGCAGCATCTTGTTGATCAAATGTGGTGTTGCTTGGCATGGATACGACGCGAACAGCTATCTTTCTGGTAGCAAGAATTTCTTGCGCCTTCAAGGCCAGCTGCACTTCAGAGCCGGTGGCAATGATGATTGCCTGGGCTTTTTTCTTCATGCCCACTTCAGACGGCTCAGCCAGCACATACGCGCCCTTGCTGATGTCACCCATGCCGGATTTGGGCGCGTAGTTGATGTTCTGGCGCGACAAGAGCAAAGCAGTTGGCTTGGTCTTGTTTTGCAGAGCAACAGCCCAGGCCACGGCGGTTTCAGCCGTGTCACCCGGACGCCATACGTCCAGGTTGGGAATCAGACGCAGGGAAGCCGCGTGTTCGATTGACTGGTGGGTCGGGCCATCTTCGCCCAGACCGATGGAGTCATGGGTGAACACATGCACCACACGCAGCTTCATCAAGGCGGCCATGCGAATGGCGTTGCGGCTGTAGTCGCTGAAAGTCAGGAAGGTGCCACCGTAAGGGATGTAACCCCCGTGCAGCGCCACGCCATTCATGATGGCGGCCATGCCGAACTCGCGCACGCCGTAGTTGATGTGGCGTCCGCCATTGCCTACGCCGCTCAGGGAGTCAAAGCGCAGGTTGGGCGTGCTCTTGGTGTTGGTCAGGTTGGAGCCGGTCAGGTCGGCCGAGCCACCCAGCATTTCTGGCAGGGCGGCGGTGAAGGCTTCCAGCGCGATCTGCGACGCTTTGCGCGAGGCCACGGTTTCAGCCTTGGTGTGCGCAGCCACAGCGGTGTCCACCGCCACCTGGTTGAAGTTCTTGGGCAACTCGCCCTTCATGCGGCGAACCAGCTCTTTGGCCAGCGCGGGGTGCTCTGCTTTGTAAGCGACAAACTTGGCGTTCCACGCCTTTTCAGCTGCGACACCGGCGGTTTTACCGTCCCAAGCCGCATAGATGGGCTTGGGAATGACAAATGGCGCGTGGGGCCAGTTCAGGCTTTCACGGGTCAGGGCGATCTCGTCGTTGCCCAAAGGCTCGCCGTGGGCCTTGGCGGTGTTGGCGCGGTTGGGGCTGCCTTTGCCGATGGCGGTTTTGCAGATGATCAGCGTGGGCTTGTCGGCGCAGGTCTTGGCTTCGGCAATGGTTTTAGCAACCAGTTCAGCGTCATGGCCGTCGATGGGGCCGAGCACGTTCCAGCCGTAGGCGACAAAACGCAGTGCGGTGTTGTCAATGAACCAGGGGGCCACTTGGCCGTCAATGGAAATGCCGTTGTCGTCGTACAGAGCAATCAGCTTGTTCAACTTCCAGGCGCCGGCCAAGGCGGCGGCTTCGTGGCTGATGCCTTCCATCAGGCAACCGTCGCCCATGAAAGCGTAGGTGTTGTGGTTGACGACCTCGTGGCCATCACGGTTGAATTCTTGCGCCAGCAGCTTTTCAGCCAAGGCAAAACCGACGGCATTGGTGAGGCCTTGGCCCAAGGGGCCGGTGGTGGTTTCCACGCCCGGTGTCACGCCATGCTCGGGGTGACCCGCGGTTTTGCTGTGCAGGGTGCGGAAGTTCTTCAACTCGGCCATGGGCAGCTTGTAGCCGGTCAGGTGCAGCACCGAGTACAGCATCATGGACGCGTGGCCGTTGCTCAGCACAAACCGGTCGCGGTCGATCCAGTTGGGGTTGCTCGGGTTGTGCTTGAGGTGGTCCCCCCACAAGGCCACGGCCATGTCGGCCATGCCCATGGGCGCGCCAGGGTGGCCCGAATTGGCAGCTTGCACGGCGTCCATGGACAGGGCGCGAATGGCGTTGGCCATGTCAGCGCGGCTGACGCCGGTGGCGCTGCTCGTTTGTTCTATTTGTTGTGTTTCGGACATGGGTACCAACTCCGGGTAGTTCTAGGGTGAGGGGGAAAACCCGTATTTTAAGGGGGCATGCTTTCACGGTGTTTTTTGAAAGCGCTCTGTGCTACAAAATCTGTTGTTTGCGCCAGCCGCAAGTGTTGTTTTTCTCTTCCAAAAAATCCAATCGAAATCACGCCATGAGCCTTCTCTTTTCCCCGTTGACTTTGCCCTCGCCCAACGGCGGGCTGACCCTGCCCAACCGCATTGTGGTGGCCCCCATGTGCCAGTACAGCGCACACGATGGCGAAGCCACCGACTGGCACCTGATGCACTGGGGTAATTTGCTCAACAGTGGTGCGGCGCTGTTCACCATCGAAGCCACCGCCGTACTGCCCGAGGGCCGCATCACCCCCGCCTGCCTGGGCCTGTGGGACGAGCGCACCGAGGCGGCGCTGGCCACCACCTTGCAGCGCGCCCGTCGGCTGGCTCCGCCCACCGCCGTTTGTATTCAGCTGGCGCATGCCGGTCGCAAAGCGTCCAGCGCCCTGCCTTGGGAAGGCGGCCAACTGCTGCCGCCCGAGTTGGGCGGCTGGCCTACCTTTGGCCCGTCGGCGGAGCCGCAGTTGCCTAGCGAGCCGCCACCCACTGCCCTCAGCCTGACCCGCATGGCAGAGATCAAGGCGGCCTTTGTGCGCGCCGCTGAGCGCGCCCAGGCCATGGGTATTGACGCGGTGGAGTTGCATGGCGCCCATGGTTACTTGATCCATGAGTTTTTGTCCCCACTGGCCAACCACCGCGACGACGAGTACGGTGGCAGTTTCGAGAACCGCATTCGTTTTCCCATGGAGATCTTCGCCGCCGTGCGGGCGGTGTTCAAAGGGCCACTGGGCATGCGCCTGTCGGCCTCGGACTGGGTCGAGGGCGGCTGGGACGGCGAGCAAAGCGGCGTGTTGGCGCAGCAGCTGAAGGTGGCAGGATGCGACTTCATTCATATCTCTTCGGGCGGCGTCTCTCCCCAGCAAAAAATCCCGTTAGGCGCCGGCTACCAAGTGCCGCTGGCGCGCCAGGTGCGTGACGCCAGCGGCCTGCTCACCATGGCTGTGGGTTTGATCACGGAGCCGGCCCAGGCCGAAGCCATTTTGCAGGCCGGGGATGCCGACCTGATTGCCATGGCTCGTGCCTTTTTGTACCAACCCCGCTGGGGCTGGCAGGCCGCTGCTGCCCTGGGCGGCGCGGTGCAGGCCACGCCGGCTTACTGGCGCTGCCTGCCGCGTGAGGCGCAGGCTGTATTTGGCAAGGTGAGCGTGGGCACGCGTT
>JBBKVN010000416.1:0-3280 GCA_037968455.1 Rhodoferax sp. | reverse complement strand
TGTCGCACTATCCATATTGGTGCACGGCATCAGCGTGAAGCCTCTGATGGGGTATTTTTGGCGCCGCGGCGCAAAGCGCGCCACAGATCATTAGCCCTTGATTCAAATTCACCGGGGCTATGGGCTGCCCCGGCATTGGATTGATTTCGGCCCACGTTAGAAACCGGACTTGGCCGCAAGCCCGCGCTCCAAGGTCATTGGGATTGACGCTTTGGCAACCTATCTAACACTGTTATTCGGCTCATTCCTTGGCTGGCTCGACCGAGGGCATTCGCTGTGGTTAGCAGCCCAAATTCTCAATTCCATCCAACACCATACCGGTGCAATCGCGATCAACAGAATGTCGGAGGCCACTCGCACATAGCGCTGACCAACCCGCGGCACGCCCAGCTCCAAGACAACTGACGGCGGCAAGTCGTAGTAAACCCCCTCTCGTGGCAGGGGCCGACCAACCACCAACTTTTTCGCCTGTCCTGGCGGCATGCAGCCATTGTGTTTTTTGGCCAACCCTTGCGGGCAGCGCCCCGCTTTATATTGCTCGGTGTAGTAACGCGTGATCACAGTGCGTTGTTCATCGTGAAAATGCCGATCCCCGTGTTCCTGGCCGCGCTTCGATAATTTCTCATGGCGTTCTTGCTTATTGCTCTGTTTGTATTTTCCGTTCTTACCGCCCTCAGCCCAATCGGGGTTTTCCGCCATCGCGCCAGCGCTGACGAGCAGCCCTGTAACCAGCAGCGTCAGCAATCGGACCGAATTTTTTCGGGGTTTTGTCATGAAGGAGCTTTGGATAAGTTGAAAAAGCGCGTTGGGTGTGTAGGTGATGCCAACTCTATTCCTGAAGAGACGGTGCGTATGTACGTTGCCGCGCCGACGGCGACGTATGGTGTCGCCACACTGGGTGCGTTGCGTTCGGATCGATGGCGTACCAGAGTTGGTCAGCACATTCCGCGACACCGGAGCAACTCAGACTCGGAACATTCAATGAATTCAAAATTCAAACTCGCTTTGGGGTTGCAACTGTAGTCGTTGCCGCGCAGGCCACTGCAGAAGTCATTCTTTATGAACATGACAACTTTTACGGGCGAGCATTCACCACTGAGCGATAACTCGACAACTTCAAACGCGGCGGTTTCAATGACCGCGCCTCGTCAGTGGTCGTGCGCGGCGAACGCTGGCAAGTTTACGAAGACCGCCGCTTCCGCGGCCGATGCGTCGTCTTGCGCCCAGGGCGCTATTCGTCATTGGCTGCCATGGGCTTGAATGACCAGATTTCTTCGGTGCAGTCTGTGCCTAAAAATAAGCGCATTGATGAGCGAGATTGCGCGCCAGCGCCGGTGGTGACCAAGATCACCTTCTACGAGAATCCGGGCTTTGCAGGGCGCAGCTTCACGACAGACCACTCAGTGCTTAACTTCAATCAGCATGGATTCAATGACCGGGCGTCATTCGCTGAGGTCATTGGCCAGTCCTGGGAAGTCTGCGAGGACACCTGGTTCAGTGGACGCTGCGCGGTCTCGCGCCCCGGACGCTATCCCTCGTTTTCGACGATGGGACTGAACAATCGTGCATCGTCGGTGCGTAGTATGGAAACAAATACATTCATGCCATCAGCCGACTACCGTCGCCGTGACAACGAACGGCTCTACGAAGCGCCAGTCACATCCGTACGGGCGGTTCTTGACACACCTGAGCAGCGGTGTTGGGTTGAACGCGAACAGATTGCGCAGAATCAAAACAGCACCAACGTACCGGCTGCAATTGCAGGGGCCCTCATTGGCGGCATACTTGGGCATCAGGTCGGGGGCGGAACCGGAAAGGATCTCGCCACCGTTGGCGACGCGGTCGCCGGGGCTGCCGTAGGCGCCCAAGTTGGCCGAAATGGCAATGAATTACCAGCGAATACCCAGGACGTACAGCGCTGTGAAACGGCTCCCAATCAGGCCGAACCCAGGTTTTTGGATGTTGGTTATACCTTTCTAGGTCAGGCTTATCACGTCCAGATGACCACTCAACCTGGATCTACTGTGACGGTGAATGCCAAGGATGAGCCTCGCAAATAAGAGGGTTTCCGGCGGCTCCCGGTGCCTATTGACATTGGTGCACGCATTCGTCGTGACCACAATAATTCTCAACATATCTTTGGAAATGACCTCCTACCCAACGCCCTAGCCCGGTCACCCCGCATCGACAAGAGCGCCGATCAGGAACGGCCACAAGTCCAAAGTTTGCAAAGATCCGTTAGCGGCGAGCCGACACAGGAATGGAATGCTCTACAGCTCCTGAGCCATCAACCATGGCACCCGACCATTGACGGCTGATGGCATGGGTGTAGTGGCACTATATTGTTGTGTTTTTCGGCGATTCCTTGATAGCTGAAAACCTTAGAACCTATCCGCAAATAGTGAATAATGACTCCCCATGCGCGATGACCGCGTGTGGAGGAAAGATGGCAAAGGTAAAGGCCTGGGAAGTCACCGATGAGTTTTGGAGTCGCGTTGAGCCATTGATCCCTGTGCGCCAGCGCATTGCAGATCAGACCTACGCCCGAAAGGCTGGCGCCGGGCGCAAGCCCAAAGACCCTCGACTTGTATTTGAGGGCATCGTTTTTGTTCTGCGTACGGGTTGTCAGTGGAAGGCCCTTCCGCCAGAGCGCTATGGCAGCGCCAGTGCGATCCATGCCCGTTTTTTGGAATGGGAGAAAGCGGGGGTCTTTGAGGCACTGTGGAAACAAGGTCTTGCTGAGTACGACGAGTTTGAAGGCATCGCTTGGCGCTGGCAAAGTATCGACGGGGCAATGATGAAAGCGCCACTGGCACAGGAGAGCGTGGGACCCAACCCCACGGATCGGGGGAAAAAATGGGAGCAAACGCCATTTGCTGGTGGACGGTCGTGGCGTCCCGTTGTCGCTCGTCGTGACCGGAGCCAATCGGCATGATGTTTCGCAACTGGGGGCGGTGCTCGATGCCATCATGGTTGAGCGCCCCAGCCCACCTATCAGGCGGCACAAACACTTGTGCGCAAATGCTGGCTATACCGGCGCACCCGCTCTGAAAGTCATAGAAGAGCATGGCTACATCCCCCATGTCAAAGGCCGGGGACAAGAGGCCAAAGAACTCAAGCGTACCCCCGAGAAGAAAGCAAGACGCTGGGTTGTCGAAGTGGCACACAGTTGGTTCAACCGATTTCGCAAACTACTGGTGCGATACGAGAAGCTTGATCGCAGCTTTCTGGCCTTGAACCACTTGGCCGCATCCATCATGGCGTTTCGCAAGATCAAGTT
>JBBKVN010000415.1:0-2962 GCA_037968455.1 Rhodoferax sp. | reverse complement strand
AGCTCTGGTCAATCTTGAGTTGCGCAACCCGCAGGCGTTTGAGGTAGGTAAGTGATGAATAGCCGGTGCCAAAGTCATCCAGCGCAAACATCACACCCATTTTTCCGCAGTCTTCAATCACTTGAGACATGAGTCCAATATCTGCCAGCGCACTGGTTTCCAGCACCTCAAGTTCCAGATCAGCGGGCTTCACTTGCGGGTGTTTCCCCAGCAAGGATTTCAGACGCGCCACAAAGTCGACTTGCTGCAACTGGCGTGCGCCAACGTTGACGCTGACCGACAGCTCCAAGCCATCGGCCTGCCACCGCGCCATCTGGGTCAAGGCGGCGTTTATCACCCACTCGCCAACTTCCTCCGCCAAGGGGTGGTCTTCGATCACGGGCAAGAACGCCGCGGGCGCCAGCAAGCCCTTTTCCGGGTGTTGCCAGCGAATCAGCGCCTCGGCCCCAATCACCTGCCCGCTGCGCATATTGACCTTGGGCTGGTAGTGCAGCACAAACTCGCCTTGTTTCAGCGCCAGACGGATGCGATCCAGGCTTTCGTGATGACCGCGAATACTGGTGTCTTGCTCGGCGTCAAAGAGGTGGTAACGATTTTTACCCTCCATCTTGGCCTGGTACATCGCCTGATCGGCCTGGCGCAAGAGTTGATCGGCCTCGATGTCTTCGGACTGCGGATAGAAGGTCACGCCCATGCTGGTTGAGACTTGCAGTACCAATGCGCCCAACTGAACGGGCGCGGCGGCGGCCTCAAGCAGTCGGGCCAGCATCGACACGCAGCCGTCCGCACTGTCCAGGTCAATCAACAGGGCGACAAACTCATCGCCACCAATGCGTGCCAGCGTGTCGCCTTCGCGCAGAGTGTCGTGCATGGCCGTGGCGACGGCAATGAGAAAATGGTCGCCCACGCCATGCCCATGGCAGTCGTTGATGCTCTTGAATCCATCCAGGTCCAGGTAGACCACGGCCACTTTTTGGCCTCGCCGTTGCGCTTGCGCCATGGCCAACGCCAGCCGGTCGGCCAGCAACACGCGGTTGGGCAATTGAGTCAGTGCGTCAAATTGGGCCATGCGCTCCAGTTGGCCTTGATGGGCCTTGGCCACGCTGATGTCGGAAAACACGGCCACGTAATGCTGCGTACTTCCCTGGCCATCGCGCACCGCGCTGACCGAGGAAAGTTGGGCGAATAACTTGCCGCTCTTGTGTCGGCTCCACATTTCACCGCTCCAATGCCCCTGCCCGGCCAGGTCATCCCAAATGGCTTCATAAAACGCCGTGTTCTGACGGTCAGACCGGAGAATTCGCGAATCCTGCCCGATGATCTCGGCGCGGCTGTAGCCAGTAATGCGGGTGAAGGCCTCATTGACATCGATGATGACGGCGTCAGCATCGGTGATCATGATGCCCTCGCGGGTATGGCCAAAAACGCTGGCGGAAAGCAGCAGTTTGACTTCGGCTTGTTTGCGCTCATGGATGTCGCTCACCGCGAGGTACAGCACCGGCGCTCCGATTTCGTCGTGCCCCACCGTGATGGCCACCTCAACCCAAAGGTACGCACCATCCTCACCCGTGGAGGCCGGCCCCCGGTTCAGGCGAAGACGCAGCTCGCCCACCTGCCGGGCACCACTCTCCCGCGCCAGTTTGCGCAACTTGTACCAGTTGTCCTGATCCGATCGACGCACAAAGTTGCTGAACGGGGGCTGCTTGCCGAGGGCACTGCGGGCCACACCCAGCAAGGTGGCCAGCGTCAGATTGGCCTGAACAATCAGGCCAGCCTCGTTCACGCTGCAATAGCCCACGGGCGCCAGGTCATACAGATCGACATAACGCAAGCGGGAGGTTTCGATCGACTCCTGAGCTTGGCGCAACTCTTCGTTTTGCATCTCCAGCTCGATTTGATGCACCTGCAATTCGTGCACCAGTAGGTGAACGTTTCTCGTTGCCTGGTTGTCCATGGGTTTGGGGGACTTTTGCTGGTCGGCCTGCCACCGTGCCTCGGCCTTTTGGCGCACCGTGCGCGTGTCTGGCGCACCGGGTGCACCATTGGCGAGCGGTGGCTTGTGTTGTTTCACGCGGCTGCTCCGTCTGCCACTTCATCCGGTTTGGCTCGCTCGGTGGTGGCAATGGCATACGCGTGGCCGGTGTCATCCAACAGTGCGGTGGAGATGATGGACACCTCACGCACCGCCCCGGCTGAGGTCAAACGCTGAGTCAGGTAAGGCTCCAGCACTTCGGCGCGGCTCAGCTTGGTCAGATTTTCCAGCGCACCGGCGCGCAGGCCTTCAGGGATGCGCTCACACACATTCATGGCCAGCGCCTGCGCCTCACTCCAGCCATACAAGCGCACCGCGCCCGGATTCCAGGCCAGCGTGCGCCCGGTCAGGTCTTGCACAGTGATGGCGTCGTGGGCGTCCCGCACCACCACCGCCAAGCGAAGCAGGTCGTTGGCGTCTTTGAGTGCCTGGCGCGTTTTCACCACCTCGGTATTGTCCACAAAAGAGATCACCGCGCCCTCAATCACGTTGTCCAGCGTTCTGTAGGGCTGGATGCGCAGGGTGTAGCACCGGCCTTCAGGGGTTGTCACCTCCCGTTCGATCGGGACCAGATTGGACAGCACGGTATGGATGTCAGCCACCAAGCCGGTGTAGCCCACCAGATTCGACACAATGTGCCCCACCGGGCGGCCCACGTCCGACGAAATCAGGTGAATGATGGCACTGGCTGCCGGTGTAAAGCGCAGGATGCGCAGTTGAAAATCGACAAACACCGTGCCCACGCCGGTGCCCGCCAGCAGGTTGTTCATGTCGTTATTGGCCCGCGACAAGTCAGTCACCTTGATTTGCAGCTCGGTGTTGACGGTGGCCAACTCCTCGTTCACGGACTGCAGCTCTTCTTTGGAGGTCTCCAATTCTTCGTTGGTGGATTGCAGTTCTTCGTTGACTGACTGCATCTCCTCAACGCTG
>JBBKVN010000414.1:0-5610 GCA_037968455.1 Rhodoferax sp. | reverse complement strand
CAGTTATCGCAATCGCATTGACTGAACCACTCAACTGTTTCCACGCTCAGGAGAATCCATGAAACTCGTTACCGCCATCATTAAACCTTTCAAGCTGGACGAAGTGCGTGAAGCACTCTCGACCATCGGCGTGCAAGGCATCACGGTCACTGAAGTCAAAGGTTTCGGCCGCCAGAAAGGCCATACCGAGCTGTACCGCGGCGCCGAGTATGTGGTTGATTTCTTGCCCAAGGTGAAGATCGAAGCCGCCATCTCTGACGAGTTGGTCGAGCGGGTGATTGAAGCCATCGAAGACTCCGCCCGCACCGGCAAGATTGGCGACGGCAAGATTTTTGTCACCGCCATCGAACAAGTGGTCCGCATCCGCACGGGCGAGACTGGCAAAGAAGCCCTCTAAAGCCCCCTTCCACCAACACGAGAAAGAACCATGAAAAAACTACTTGCCTCCCTTGTATTGGGTGTGAGCCTGCTGGGCAGTGGTGCCATTGCCCTGGCCCAGACCGAAGCCGCGCCCGCAGCAACTGCCCCGGTCGCTGATACAGCCGCCGCGCCTGCCGCCATGGCCGTTGAAGCCACTCCCGCAGTGGCCGAAGCCGCCGCGCCCGCTGCTGCTGCCGAGCCAGCCCCCACGGTCGACAAAGGCGACACCGCCTGGATGATGATCTCCACCGTGCTGGTCATCATGATGATCGTTCCGGGCCTGGCCCTGTTCTATGGCGGCTTGGTGCGCAGCAAAAACATGCTGTCCGTGCTCATGCAAGTCATGGTCGTTTTCTCAATGATCTCTGTTCTGTGGGCCGTTTACGGCTACAGCGTGGCCTTCGGGGGAGAAGGATTGATCTGGGGCAATCTCAGCAAGCTGTTCCTCAAAGGCGTGACACCGGCTTCGCTGGCTGACACGTTCACAGCTGGCGTGAAAATTCCTGAGTTCATTTTCATCGCGTTCCAAGCCACGTTTGCAGGCATCACCTGCGCGCTGATCGTCGGCTCGTTTGCTGAACGCATGAAGTTCTCCGCCGTGCTGTTGTTCAGTGCGCTGTGGTTCACCTTCAGCTACCTGCCCATCGCCCACATGGTGTGGGGTTCCGGTGGCTACCTGCTGGGCAAAGGCGCGCTGGACTTCGCTGGCGGCACCGTGGTGCACATCAATGCCGCGGTCGCTGGTTTGGTAGGTGCCTACATGGTGGGCAAGCGCATTGGCTACGGCAAAGAAGCCATGGCACCTCATAGCCTGACATTGACCATGGTCGGCGCGTCCATGTTGTGGGTGGGCTGGTTTGGATTCAACGCGGGTTCCAACCTGGAATCCAATGGTGGCGCCACCCTGGCGTTCATCAACACCTTGCTGGCCACTGCCGGTGCCGTGTTGTCCTGGTCGATCGGTGAAGCCGTGCACAAGGGCAAAGCTTCCATGCTGGGTGCTGCGTCTGGCGCGGTTGCCGGCCTGGTGGCCATCACACCCGCTTGCGGTTCAGTTGGCCCCATGGGCGCCATCATCATCGGCGTGTTGGCTGGCTTCATCTGCTTGTGGGGCATCGGTGGCCTGAAGCGCATGCTGGGCGCTGACGACACTTTGGACGTGTTTGGTATCCACGGCGTGGGCGGTATTTTGGGCGCCTTGTTGACCGGTGTGTTCACAGCCCCTAGCCTGGGTGGCACGGGTGCTGCTGACTTCTCCATCGCACACCAAGTGTGGGTGCAGGCTGAAGGTGTGTTGATCACCATCGTCTGGTCCGGAGTGGTGGCCTTTGTTGCCTACAAACTGGTCGACGTTGTTCTGGGACTGCGTGTCAGCGAAGAAGACGAGCGCGAAGGCCTGGACATCACGTCCCACGGCGAAACCGCTTACAACCGCTGATCGGGCGCACGCTGCCCTGCGCAGCGTGACTCCTTCTCACCAAACCCACCGGGGCCTCTGGCGCCGGTGGGTTTTTTCATACGCGTTTGCAATGCACAATCACATGGAAGGAGACGCTTTATCCATGACCACCCTGATCCAACTCACCGCGGGCGCCCTGCGCTGTGACATCGCTCCTGAACTGGGCGGCAGCCTGCTCGGCCTGTGGCTGGGCGACACGCCCGTGTTGCGCCCGGCACCCACAGCCACCAGCGCCCGCGAGTCCAGCAGCTATCCGCTGGTGCCGTTTTCCAACCGCATAGGCCAGGCCAGCTTGCAATGGCAGGGCACCAGTCACCCCCTGGTGAAAAATTTCGAGCCCGAGCCCCACGCCATTCACGGCCTGGGCTGGCAGCGGCCGTGGCAGGTACTGGAGCAAAGCGAGGGTTTCGTATTGATGAGCCTGGAGCACCGCCCCGACGTCTCTTGGCCGTTTGCTTTTGATGCCTCTCAAGCGTTTCGTCTAACCGGCGACACGCTGGAGATGAGTCTGAGCATCACCAACCAGTCTGACACCCCCGCCCCCGTGGGCCTGGGTTGGCACCCTTTCTTCGTCAAGCGCCCCGGCAGCCACGTCTCGTTCGACGCCACCGGCCGCTGGGAAATGGGCGACGACAAGTTGCCCACCCATCGTCTGCCTGTCACCGGGCTGGACACTGATTGCGCCACACTCAAAGTGGACCACTGCTTCGACGGCTGGCGCGGCGTCCTGCACCTGCGCGACGAGGCCCTGACCATTCGTGTCAGCGCCAACCTGAGCCGCCTGGTGGTCTTCACCCATGCGCAGCTGCCCAGCATCGCCATTGAGCCGGTCAGCCATGTCAACAACGCCATCAACCTGCTTGCGGCTGGCGTGGCAAGCGCCGAAGAACTGGGCGTTCGCATTCTTCAACCCGGCGAGTCCCTTAGCGCCGAAATGAGCATTCACGTGGAGAAAGCCTTATGAACATCAACAACACCTCTTGGCAAGCCGTCACCACCACCCCCAATGAACTGGGCGAGTCGCCGTTCTGGCACCCGCAAGAGCAACGGCTTTACTGGCTGGACATTCCGGGCAAGCAGTTGTTGCGCACGGACACCACCAGCGGCGTGGTGGACACCTGGGACATGCCCGAGGAACCTGGCTGTATGGCGCCTGCTGCCAGCGGCGGCTGGGTCATTGCGCTGCGCCACGGCATTTTTCGCGCCCACCAGTGGGGCGGGGAGTTGCAGCGCATTGCCACGTTGGACTACGACACGACCCAAATGCGGGCCAACGACGGCAAGTGCGATGCACTGGGCCGTTTCTGGGTCGGCACCATCGACGAGCCAAAAAAATCCATGAACGCCGCCCTGTACATGGTGGACTGCCGCGATGGCCGCACACCGCTGATTGAATACAAGGCGGGCGATGCCCTCACCGCCAACGGCCTGGCCTGGAGCCCGGACGGCCACACGGTGTACTGGTCAGACACGCCCCGCCACGTGGTGCACGCCTGGGACTTTGACCCGACCAGCGCCGCCATGACCGCGCACCGGCAGTTTCAGCAGTTGCCCGGCAAACCAGAGGGCTGGCAGTTTGAACCCAGCCCCGCCAATGGCGGCTACCAAGGCCGCCCCGATGGCGCCGCCGTGGACGTGCAAGGCAACTACTACGCCGCCATGTTCGAAGGCCGGCGCATCTGCAAATTCTCACCCGACGGCCGCTTGTTGGCAGAGATTGAAACCCCGGCGCAGTGCCCCACCATGCCCTGCTTTGGCGGCGAGGACCTGAAAACCCTGTTCATCACCACCGCCCGCCATGGCCGCAGCGCGGACGAACTGGCAGCACTGCCCCTGTCTGGCTGCGTGTTCTCGATGGCGGTAGACGTGCCCGGCTTGCCGGTGAATTTGTTCGTGGACTAAATTTTTGCACCGGCTGGTTTCAAAAAATTCACGCCGGCCGCCAGAGCGGCGCTTTACCATCCACGCCATCTCCCGCGCATCAACCAAGGCCCTGCCCCATGGACTTCTCGCTTCGTCATCTGACCGACCGCATCCTCGCCGCTGCCGCTGACGGCACACCGCTACGCATTCGTGGCGGTGGCAGCAAAGACTTTTACGGCCAAACGTTGCAAGGTGACGTGCTGGACCTGCGGCCCCATACCGGCATCACCAGTTACGAACCCACCGAGTTGGTGGTGACCGTGCGCGCCGGCACGCCGCTGGCTCATCTGGAAGCCACCCTCGCTGAGCGCGGGCAGTGCCTGGCCTTTGAGCCACCGCGCTTTGCCGACGCGGGTGTGCCCACCTGCGGCGGCATGGTGGCCGCTGGTTTGAGTGGCCCCACCCGTGCCAGCGTGGGCTCGGTGCGCGACTTTGTGCTGGGCGTGAGCCTGATCAACGGCCGGGGCGAAGCCCTGACTTTTGGCGGCCAGGTCATGAAAAACGTGGCCGGTTACGATGTGTCCCGCCTGATGGTGGGCGCCCTGGGCACCTTGGGCGTGCTGACCGAAATCTCGCTCAAAGTGCTGCCTGTGGCCCCGGCCGAGGCAACACTCATGTGCGCCGGTGTCTCACAGCAGCAAGCGCTGGACTTGCTCAACCGCTGGGGTGGCCAACCGCTGCCTTTGAGTGCCAGCTGCTGGGTGCGGGACGACACGGCCACGCCCGTGCGCGACTTCTTGTTTGTGCGCCTTCGCGGTGCCATTGCTGCCGTACAAGCCGCCGGCCCGCGCCTGATTGCCGACATGCAAGCTCAGGGCGGCGAAGTCCGGGTGATGGACAACTTCGATGCCGGCGCCGACTGGACCGCCTGCCGCGACCAAACCCTGCCTTTCTTCCATTGCCCCTCCCCCGAGATGGGCCTGTGGCGCTTGTCGCTGCCGCAAACCGCGCCGGCCTTGCCGTTGCCTTATGCCCAGTTGGTGGAGTGGCACGGCGGCCAGCGTTGGCTATGGGCGCCCGAAAGCGCGGCCCAGTCCCTGCGCCAAGCCGCAGCAGCGGTGGGCGGAAGCGCTACGCTATTTATAGCTGCCAGCACAGACTCGACGGGTGCCACACCCCGATTTGATGTCTTGAAATCACCGCTAGACGGCATCCACCAGCGGCTCAAGGCCGAATTCGACCCCGCGGGCATATTCAACCGCGCCCGCCTCTACCCCGACTTCTGAACGGCACGCCCCCATGCAAACCAACCTGGCTCCTGAATACCAAGGCACGGCGGACGGCGACGCGGCCGAAGCCATTCTTCGCAAATGTGTGCACTGCGGTTTCTGCACCGCCACCTGCCCCACTTACCAACTACTGGGCGACGAGTTGGACGGCCCCCGGGGCCGCATCTACCTGATGAAACAGGTGCTGGAAGGCGCCACACCCACCCGCAAAACCCAGATGCACCTGGACCGCTGCCTGACGTGTCGCAACTGCGAATCCACCTGCCCTTCGGGCGTGGACTACGGCCACCTGGTGGACATTGGCCGCAAGCTGGTGGACGCCAAGGTGCCTCGCCCACTGGGCGAGCGTGCCCTGCGCTGGGCGCTCAAAGAAGGTTTGCCCTCGCCCTTGTTTGCCCCGGCCTTGGCATTGGGCCAGTTGGTGCGACCTTTGCTACCTGCTTCGTTGAAAGCCAAGGTGCCGGCCAAACAAAACGCGGGCAAGCTCCCCACCCGTGCGCTCGGGCGCAAGGTGCTGATGTTGGCGGGCTGCGTGCAACCCGCCATGATGCCCAACATCAACAGCGCCACCATGCGTGT
>JBBKVN010000413.1:0-4600 GCA_037968455.1 Rhodoferax sp. | reverse complement strand
TTGTCGGTGGGCGGCGCAGAAGCCAGCCAGAAGGGGTTGGGGCTTTCGATGCCGGCGAAGGTTGTTTTCAGATTGGCCATGGTGTTTCTCCAGTGTTCTTCAATGTGAGGGTGGCGAGGGTTCAGGCGCCCATCAGGTGGGTGTGGATGGCTTTGGCAGATTGCTTGCCATGCTCCACCGCTTCAACCGTCAGGTCCAGACCGCCGGCACGGCAGTCGCCACCAGCCCATACGCCGGGCAGGTTGGTGGCACCTGCCGCATCGGTGGCAATGCGCCCGCCTTGCAGCGTCAGTCCCGCTTGGGCGAGCACCGGGTTGCCCAGTTGTTGCCCAATGGCCTTCAGCACGGTGTCGGCCTCCCAGGTCAGTTCGCGCCCGGTTGCTTTTAACTTGCCTTCCACCATGGCTTGCTCGGCAAAGCGCACGGCGGTCACGTGACCGTTTTGGCCCAAAATTTCTACGGGAGCAAGCCAGTGGTGCAGCACCACGCCGTTGGTTTGCGCCCATTCCTGCTCGGCTGTGGAGGCCGACATGGTCTCAACGCCGCGTCGGTAAGCCATGTGTACTACTGAGGCACCGAGCAGTTTGCTTTGCACTGAGGCGTCCACCGCCGTCATGCCGCCGCCAATCACGATCACCCGGCGGCCCACGGGCAGCGTGGCCAAGTCCTCGGTCTGGCGCAAGGTGGCAATAAAGTCCACCGCGTCTTGCACCCCGCTCAATTCCTCCCCCGGAACGCCCAACTGGTGCGTGGTGGACAACCCCATGCCCAAAAACAGGGCGTCATGGTCTTTTTGCAGGGCATTCAACTGGGCGGTAGTTTCCAGCTTCCAGTCGTGACGAATCTCAATGCCGCCAATGTCCAGCAGCCACTGAATCTCTTGTTGAGCAAAGTCGTTGGGGGTTTTGTAGCTGGCCAAGCCATATTCGTTCAGGCCACCGGCCTTCGCATGGGCATCAAAAACCACCACATCGTGGCCGAGTCGGGCCAATGTGTAGGCACAGGCCAGACCGGCCGGGCCTGCGCCCACCACCGCCACTTTTTTTCCAGTGCTTGCCGCGCGGGTGAACAACTGGGGTTTAGGGCTTTCCATCAAGGCGTCCACGGCGTGGCGCTGCAGGCGGCCAATGGCCACTGGCACGCCTTCCTGGGTGTTGCGAACACAAACCGCTTCACACAGGTTCTCTGTGGGGCACACCCGGGCACACATGCCGCCCAGCGGGTTGGCGTCCAAAATGGCGTGGGCCGATCCACGCAAGTTGCCATCGGCAATACGCTTGATGAACGAGGGCACATCAATGCTGGTCGGGCAGGCCGTCGCGCAGGGGGCGTCATAGCAGTAGAGGCAACGCTCAGCCTCCAGCACGGCCTGTGCCTGGGTAAAGCGGGGCGTGGCGTCGGAAAAACGCTCAGCGTACTCAGGGGCACTCAAGCGGCCAGCTTGAACATCAGGGGGCAGGGTGGTAGACACGTTGAAACTCCTTCAAAACAGGGTGAGATCGGACCTGAAACCTAAAAACTGACCGTTTAGTCAAGTTCTGAATTGATCCTAGCAATAGTGATGCCATCATGTATCTAGGGGTTTGCCCGATCTTGGTGCATTGGGTTGGAATAGGTTGCGGTCAGCGCCGCTTTTATATTGCAGCGCACAATAGCGGCTTTTCGGTGTACCGCTCAGCAGGGGCGGGTGTCGAGCGAGTTGAACAAAGATTTTCAGGGTGATGTGCATGCAGGGGAAGTGGACGCTATTTTTTTTCTGGCTCAAGGTTTCGGTTTCGCTGGTGGTTTTAACGGCATTGGTCGTCGTCGGTGTGCTGGCTGCCCGGGAATTCCGATCATCGACCTATCAGGCCCAGTTTTTTACGGAACTCGCCCGCAAGGCGACGTTTTCTCTGGAAGATGGCCCCAGTCCGTCCATTCGGTTTCCCGCCAGTGCGCCCTACGATGATCGCCTGGGTTACTCCAAGCTGCCGGTGTTCATTGACAAGCTGAAAGACCGCAACTTCGCGGTGACTCAGCAGGCCCGCATCTCCGAGGGCATGACCGAGTTGCTGGACAGTGGTTTTTTCCCCCCGTACCCGGAGAAAATTCAGGCCGGCCTGAGCATTCAGGACTGCCGCAAGGACACCTTGTTTGAAGAGCGCTACCCCGAGCGCGTGTTTGAACGGTTTGACGACCTGGCGCCCGAACTGGTGCACAGCCTGCTGTTCATTGAAAACCGCGAGTTGTTGGACGCCAGCAACCCCAAGCGTAACCCCGCCGTTGAGTGGGACCGCTTGGCCCACGCGGTGGCGATCAAGGCACAGAATCTCATCACGGGGCAGGGCAATGTGCCTGGCGGCAGCACATTAGCCACGCAGATTGAGAAATACCGCCATTCCTCCGAAGGGCGGACTTCCTCCATCGTCGAAAAGCTGCAGCAGATGGTGTCGGCCTCGCTGCGCGCCTACCAGCAAGGTGAAGACACCACCGAGGCGCGTCGCCAGATTGTTCTGACCTACATGAACACCATGCCCTTGTCCGCCAAAGTCGGGTTTGGCGAAGTTCACGGTATTGGTGATGGCTTGTGGGCGTGGTATGGACGCGACTTCGCTGACGTGACCCGCATTCTGAAAGAAGCCGCCGACGGCAAGGGCAATATCACCGAGCTGGCGCTGCTCTACAAACAATCCCTGAGCCTGTTGATCTCCCAACGTCGCCCGTCCTACTACTTTGATGCCCCCGAAGCCGAACTGGAAAAGCTGGCCGACAGCCACCTGCGCCTCTTGACCACGGCCGAGGTGATTACCCCGGCCCTGCGCGATGCGGCTTTGCAAGCCAAATTGAATCGCCGCACGGGACGCGTGCCTTCGCCAGAAGTGTCGTTTGTCACCCAAAAAGCGGCCAATGCCGTGCGAACCCACCTGACCAACTTGATGGGCGGCAACTTTTACGACCTCGATAGACTGGATCTGAGCGTGGCCAGCACCCTGAACGCGCCGGTACAGGCGGCGGTGGCAACCCTGTTGCAAAGCCTGCGCGACCCAGCGCAAGCCGAGGCTTTGGGTTTGAACAACAAGCAGCTGCTTGCACGGGGAGACCCGGCCGGTGTGGTGTACAGCTTCACCTTGTACGAGCGTGGCGCGGACCGCAACTACCTGCGGGTGCAGACCGACAACTACGACCAGCCGCTGAACATTAACGAAGGCACCAAACTCGACCTGGGGTCCACCGCCAAGCTGCGCACCTTGGTCACCTACCTGGATGTGATTGCGAAGCTGCACGGGCGTCTGTCAGTGATGGATTCGGCGGCGCTCAAAGCGCAAGAGATCGATCCCAAAGATGTGTTGTCGCGTTGGGCGGTGGACTACCTGTACCGTGCCAAAGACCGAAGCCTGAAGGCGATGTTGGACGCGGCCATGGAAAGAACCTACTCCGGCAGCACGGCCGAGAGCTTCTTTACCGGCGGTGGCATGCACAGTTTCGCCAACTTCAACAAGGCAGACGACAGCCGCGTGATGACGCTGCGAGAGGGCCTGCGAAGCTCCGTCAATCTGGTGTTCATTCGTCTGATGCGCGACATCGTGCGTCACTACATGTTTTTGACGCCGGGTTCCTCCGCCAAGTTGCTGCAGGATGCCGATGACCCGCGCCGCGCGGACTACCTGGCCCGTTTCGCCGACCGGGAGGGCCAAATCTTCATGCGCCGCTTCCTGAGCAAGTACCAGGGAAAAACCGAGAAAGAAGCCCAGCAGATATTGCTGGAAGGTGTTCGTCCAACCACTTCAAGGTTGGCGGCCATTTTTCGCACCATTGCACCCACTGCCACGGTGGAGCAGTTCTCCGACTTTGTAATGAGCAACTTGCCGCACGACAAGGACGTCAGCGGCGACCGGCTCACCCGCCTCTATGCGCAGTACGACCCGGTTGTGATGTCGTTGGCTGATCGGGGTTATTTGGCGACGATTCACCCGCTGGAGTTGTGGCTGGTGGGGTATCTGAGAAGTCACCCAGATGCCACACAAACACAGGTGATGGAGGCCAGCGTGGCTGAGCGACAGGCGGTGTATTCGTGGTTGTTTTCCACGCACCGCAAGCACGCCCAGGACAAACGCATTTTGGTGCTGTTGGAGGGCGAGGGCTTTCTGGAAATCCACCGTCAGTGGGCCAAGATGGGCTACCCCTTTAGCTCACTGGTTCCGTCCTATGCCACTTCACTGGGTGCCTCTGCGGACCGGCCTGCCGCCCTGGCGGAGATGATGGGTGTCTTGGTGAATGACGGTGTTCGCAAGCCCAACACGCGCATCGAAACCATGCACTTTGCAACGGCAACCCCCTATGAAACACGTCTGACTTACCAGGGCGCTGAAGGAGAAGCTGTGCTGGCCCCTGAGGTCGCGCAAGCCGCCCTTGCTGCCGCTCGGGAAGTTGTTGACGCAGGCACCGCCAAGCGGGTGCGGGATGCTTTTGTGCGCCCGGACGGCAGCCACTTTGCAGTCGGTGGGAAAACCGGAACGGGCGACCAGCGGTTTGACACCTATGGCGCCGGCGGGCGCTTGCTGGAATCCCGTGTGGTCAACCGCTCCGCCACTTTTGTGTTCAATATTGACGAGCGTTTTTT
>JBBKVN010000412.1:0-3627 GCA_037968455.1 Rhodoferax sp. | reverse complement strand
GACGGCGCACAGGTCAGCGTGGAAGTCGTCGGTCGCGCAGCCTCGGCCGTCGCGCTGGGTGTTGGCTCTGCCGTCACAGTGAGCGTGATTGGGACCGGCGTGCTGCTCTCGGCGGCTGGCGAGGTGTTGGCCTTTTTGCCCAACGCGTTGGGCCGCGCCTTGCTTCACAACGAACGTCTCACCCACTAAACAGGATTGCACATGAAGCACTCCTCTCAAAAAGACGCGCGGTACGCCGGTTGGCGGATGCTGGCCCGGCTGGTTGTGGCGTTGGTTTTGAGCCCAGCGGCCCATGCCGGACGCTCCTGCGACAGCCAGCCCCTGGACGCACGGGCCATCGAACAAGGCATGGCACTGGCACAACGCACCACCGACGCATTGGACGCAGAACACACCCGCAGCGGCGCCAGGGTGGTGGTGCTGGGCCGCGCCGGGCAGGACCTGTCCAAGTACAAGCTTCGCTACTCGCACCTGGGCTGGGCGTACAAAACGCCAGCCGGTCCCTGGCGGGTGGTACACAAGCTCAACGAATGTGGCACAGCGGTGGGCGATATCTACCGGCAAGGTTTGGGCGAGTTCTTTCTGGACGATCTGTGGCGCCATGAGGCCGCGTGGGTTGTGCCCGTCCCTGCCTTGCAGGCGCCGCTCTTGGCTTTGTTAACCGACCCGGCTCGAAGCACCCAGATGCACACCCGACCCTACAGCATGGTCAGCTACGTTTGGGGGCTGCGCTACCAGCAGTCCAACCAATGGGCGCTGGAAACGCTGGCTGCTGCGGTGGAGCCGTCGATCCAAGAGCGCGAACAGGCCCAGGCCTGGCTGCGCTTCAAAGGCTACCAGCCCACCAACCTGCGCCTGGGGCCGCTCACCCGCCTGGGCGGGAGGCTGAGCTCGGCCAATGTCGCCTTTGACGACCATCCCAATGACAAACGGTTTTCAGACCGCATTGAAACTGTCACCGTGGACTCCGTGCTGGATTGGCTCACCCGCTCCGGCATGGCTGGCGCGACGCAAGCCCTGGGGCGCTAGACCCGCGTTGGGCAGGCCAAGCGTACGACTCACGCGCCATATCGCTATTGTTTTAATAGCTACCCAGGCATTGCTGACGGGCGTAAAAAGTCATTTTTTATCTCAACAGGACTTCCTATAATTCACCTCAATCGACGCGAATGTCCGCGTTCGATCCCCCCAGGCAGCCCACCCGGTGTCAAGAGGCAAAGACCTATCCGACGCACCTCCACTTGGAAACGACCGCTTATGCTCAAAGCCCGACTCTTTCGGCTCTCCCTGCGTCAAGTGCTGACGATTCCCTATGTGGTTTTGGTGCTGGGCCTGGCGCTGACCATCGTTATCCTGTCTTACACCGCAGGCAGTCGCGCGGTGGACACCGTATCCGCCCACTTGCTGAAAGAAACCGTGGACCGCATTGGCCAGGCCGTGGATCGGCACGTGATGGGCTCGGGCGCCGTTCTCGAAGCTGCGTTCCCCGACGGCATGCCGGTGTCGCCCAATATAGAGAAAGTGGTCGAGGAGTTGCGCACCCGCTTCTGGATTGCCACCTCCTTGCACCTGGACCCCAACAACTATGTCTACTACGGCAACCGGTTGGGGCAGGCCATGGGTCTGTTTCGCCATTCCCGAACCGAAGGCGAGTTGCGACTCAAATTGAACGCCCAGGACCACCGCACGATTTCACGCTTCACGGGCATTCACGGCGTGCTCAAGTTTCAGTCGCTTGAGAAAAAGCTGTTTGACCCCCGGGTGCGGCCCTGGTACCGGGCCGGCGAAGATCAAAACACCCCCACCTGGACCTCGGTCTACATTGATTTTGGAACCGAAGACCTGGTGGCCACGCGGGCCCGCCGGGTGTTGGGGCCAGACGGCGAGTTGGAAGGGGTGGTGGCCACGGACGTATCGCTGCGCGCCCTGAACGACTTTGTGACCAAGCTGCGCGTCTCCGAGCATGGCATTGCCTTTATTTTTGAGCCCAATGGCGATTTGATTGCCTCCTCCGCCAGCCCCAACGTGGCCACAGCCACCGACGGCAGCAAAGCCCGCGTCAACGCGGCCCAAAGCGCCAACCCCTTGATCGCCGCCATTTATGCTCAGATTCAAGCCCGGCAGAAGGGAGATGAGCTTCATCCCGGCGCACAGTCCTTCAACTTCACGGCGCCTGACGGACAGGTGATTCATGCCGCGTTTGACAACATCACTGACGACACCGGCCTAAAGTGGTGCACCGTGGTGGCCATGCCGCGCAGTGACTTCATGGCAGGCGTCACCCGAAACCTGATGCGCACTGCGCTGCTCAGCGCGCTGGCCGCCGTGGTGGCCATCCTGATCGGCCTTCGGGTGCTCAGTTGGGTCAGCGGAGACCTCAAGCGCCTGTCAGAAGCGGCACTGCGCGTGGGCGAAGGGCAGCTGGACTGGCCGGTCAGCATCAAACGCCCTGACGAAATTGGTCGTCTGGCGCAAAGCTTTCAGACCATGCAACGCCGGCTGCAAACCGACAGTCTCACGGGCCTGGCCAACCGCGAGGCATTCATGCTGCGCCTGCGCCAGAAAATTGAGCAGGCCACAGCCAGCCCGCAACCCGGCCGGTTCGCCGTGTTATTCATTGACCTGAACCGGTTCAAGCAAATCAACGACCGGTTTGGTCACGATGTGGGTGACCAGGTCTTGATCGAAATCGCGGAGCGGCTGCGTGCCATGGTCCGCTCCCGCGATTTGGTCGCCCGTTTGTCAGGCGACGAGTTTGTGGTGTTGCTTGACCAAGTGGACAACCAGGACAGCCTGGACCGGGTGCGCGAAGCCATTGAACTGGCGCTGAAAGCACCATTGGCGGCGCTGGGCAGCGGGCCGATGCTGAGTGCCGACTTTGGCGGATCCGTGGGTGAGGCGCTTTACCCGGATGACGGCGAAGACGCCGAGTCTTTGCTCAAAAAGGCGGACCGCCGCATGTACGGCCAGAAGTTTGCCGACCGACCGCTGGAAGTCACGCATCCCCTTCGCCGGGCCTCGGACCTGCGGGGTTGACGCCTTGCCAACATGAAAAAGACCGGCCCTACCCGAGTGAGTTCACTACTTGCACAGCCGCACCAAAACCGGGGCCCGTGTTTGACATCGCATCACTGAACACTACTGCGGCCGCCCTGCCGGAATACGCCGGCGCAGTTAAGCCCCCCCTCACTTTGGTGGGCTTGAGGCGCATAGCACCCGGCGGCCCGCCAACGCGCGGCCAATGCGCCCATGGAGGAGAACACCCTATTTTGCGGCATCATTGGCACCATGACCCCTTTCAAACAACTCACCGTGCATCACATGGATTTGTTTCCCACGCGCGTATGGACCGTGGACTTGACACCTCTGAATGCGCACATACCCTTCTGGATTGCCGCGATTGAGGCCATGCGTGAGGCTCATCCCCAGGCGGCGGGCCGTTCCAACAGAGGGGGCTGGAACAGTGCGCAAACCCTGTTCAACGATGCCCGCTTTGCACCACTGCAAGCCGCCGTGCGCAGCGTGATGGACTTCGCCTTTGCAGAGATGGGGCCGCCCACCTACCCGTACCGAATCCAGGCCTGGGCCAATGTGCATGATCAGGGTGGCTACAACACCTTCCATCAC
>JBBKVN010000411.1:0-9868 GCA_037968455.1 Rhodoferax sp. | reverse complement strand
GGGCGCTTCACTGACGATGCGCAGAAGGCTCTGTTTCAATACGAACGTTTGTCCACTGAAACATTGGCGGTGGCGGCTGGGCTGAATCACCCCTTACGCGGAGCACAGAACCTTAAATTGACCGAGTTGGCTAATTGGCCATGGATTCTTTACCCACCCTCCACGGCTGTGCGCAAGGTATCAGACGACATTTTCGGTAGTACCGGACTTATGCCCACCTCCAGCGTGGTCGAGACTCCGTCTTTTCTGTTCGCGCTGGAGATGATGCAAGTGAGCGATATGCTGTCACTGCAACCCAGCGCCCTTGTTGATAAATTTGTGAAAAGAGGTCTGCTGTCACGTCTATCAGTGGTGCTACCGGACCACCTGCCAGATTACGGACTGATCACGCGCCTGGGCGAGCCGCCAACATCAGCCATGCAGGCCTTCATGGAAATTACCCGGGTATGCGCAGGCAGTAATGATGTAGCCAGCTGAGATGCGCTGTCGACGCGCAGGGGCCACCCCCTTGGGCACTGCAATTTCACCAATGAGGTACGGACCAAAGATGGGTAGGTTGCAATGATTGACTTGTTGCCGACCTAAATGCCTCCGCACCACATATCGCCAAATCCCATGTGTTGCCGGAAATGACGTCCGTCGATTTGCCGAATATCAAAATGCCAGAAAGTTTACTTGTTGGCTTTCGTTGGAACCAAGCCCCACATGGGGGCACACCAGATATATGAGATCGAATTCAGTGAATGGTCAACGAGTAAGCCAGTTAAGTGCCCCAGCGTGAGCCGTTAATCGATCGATAGGGCAGTATTTGGCCCTGTTTTACGCTTGATCAGGTTAACAGTGAGCATTGCAAAAGTTATTTGCGCCCACCAGTAATGTGGATAATTTCGTTGTTTGGTCATAGTGACCAGGAGCAGGCAGTTGGCTTCATTCCAACTGCCTGCCAGCACGCTATGTCAAACTTTCGCGGGTATGTACGCCGTCTACTAGGCGTTCGATGCCAAGCAGATTGTTGTTCTTAAGTGCATCTGGCAACAATGCGTCTGGGAAGTTCTGGAAGCAAACCGGGCGCAGAAAGCGATCAATCGCCAAGCTGCCCACCGATGTGCCGCGTGCGTCGGAAGTAGCAGGATAAGGCCCGCCATGAACCATGGCCTCACCGACCTCCACACCCGTCGGATAGCCGTTGAGTAAAAGGCGACCCACTTTTTCTTCCAACAACGACAGAATGTCGGTAGACGCCATCAGATCGCTTGGCTCACCGATCAGCGTGGCGGTCAATTGGCCGCGCAGACCATGCAGTGCGCGCATTAGCTCGGCACGATCTGCAACCGCAACCACAACAGTGACCGGGCCGAACACTTCTTCCTGAAGTAACTCATCGCTAGTCAAAAGCAGACTTACATCTGCTTTGAAAACTTGGGTGTGCGCCTGGCGACCGGATTGCTCACAGCCCACCAAACGGGTAACACCAGGGTGCGCCAGTAGCGACTCAAGGCCACGACCGTAGCTTTCTAGAGCGCCCGCGTTAAGCATTGTCTGAGGGGGTACATCGCGCATCCGCTGGCAAAGGTTCTCAACAAAGCTGTCAAAATCAGCGGATTGAATACCTATGATCAACCCTGGATTGGTGCAGAACTGCCCAACACCCAGCACGACTGAGGCTGCCAGCTCCGTTGCGACCTGCTCGCCACGCACACGCAGAGCGCCTGGCAAAAGAATGACGGGATTGATACTGCTCATTTCGGCAAACACCGGAATCGGAAGCGGGCGAGCCGCCGCCATATCGCATAGCGCTCGACCGCCCTTAAGGGAGCCGGTGAAGCCGACGGCCTGAATTGCGGGGTGCTTGACCAGCAGCTCGCCAACGCCCCCGCCAAAAACCATATTGAATACGCCGGCGGGCATGCCGGTTTGATTTGCAGCGCGGACAATGGCCTCCGCTACCCCCTCAGCCGTCGCCATATGACCGCTGTGCGCCTTGAACACTACCGGACAACCAGCGGCAAGTGCGGAGGCTGTGTCACCGCCCGCCGTGGAGAATGCAAGCGGAAAATTGCTCGCTCCGAACACGGCCACAGGGCCTACACCAATGCGACACTGACGCAAGTCAGCCCGCGGCATTGGCTTGCGGTGCGGGATTGCACGGTCGATGCGGGCTCCCAAAAAATCTCCCCGGCGCAACACATTGGCAAATAAGCGCATTTGTCCGCTGGTGCGGGCGAGCTCGCCCTGAATGCGGACTACTGTCAAGGCCGTTTCCCGGCAAACAGTCGCGATAAAGTTGTTATCCAACGCGTCCAGCTCGTTGGCGATGGCTTCCAGAAATTCCGCCCTACGTTTGGCGGATAAGTTGCGATATGTCGGAAATGCGGCGCCAGCGGCGAGGACGGCCGCATCCACCTCTTCCGGAGTGGCTTGTACAAAGAGCTGCGGTAATGCTTCGCCGGTGCAGGCATCCAAACTGCGAAGGATGATGGTTCCTGTTCCGCTGCGGTGGCTGCCGATGAAATTGAAGCCTGTGTTGGTCGACATATAGAAGTCCTTTGAGTAGAAATATTGGGTTTTGGTTTGCCCAGCAGGGAAGCAAAAAATGATTGCTCTGCAATCAGGAGCAATCGCAATGTGACCAAACCGCACCTGGACCGTCACGGCCTCAAGCAAAAGTAACGCGGAGTGGTTGCCGTGGTTTGGCACGGCAATCAACGGCTGAAATTGATGCCGCTGCTTGGAGGGAAGCCTATATCTGTACGGAATTCTAGAAAGTCCGTCAAAAGATTTCCAATGAAAAATTGCAAAATACCAATAACCAAAGGTTATGGATTGCTTCGCCGGGCAAACGCTGTGTATCTCACGCAAGTTCTATGGAGACGATAGACCATCAATTGCTGGAATTCACACTCGCAGGTCAAGATCTAGTGACGTTGACCGGAGCTGCCGGTTCAGTCATTCGACGAATCTCAGAAACTGGCTCAACAGTTGTAGTCGTCCCAACGCAGTCTTAGGAATCGTCAAACACATTGCCGAATAGCGGCTATTTCTTGGTAACGTATTGCGGGAGTGATGAATGACTGAATTGCCGGCGATGTCGGCTATCTGGTGCCAATAATTGCGACAGCTATGACTGCTTTGGGCACCGTCCAGTCTGTCGCGACTGGCAGCTTCTGGGCAACGCTATCAGGCAAATTACAAGCTCCAGAAAGCGGCCACTCACGAACGTCAACAGATGCCAGAAGTGGTCGCGTAAATTTGAACACTTGTTTAAGTGGAAACTCTGTGCATAAGGTTCGGCCGTGGACGGCCGGACAGACAGGAGTTTTTGATGGTCAAGAAATCAGCACGCCGAACCCGGCGTACGCATACACCCGCGTTCAAAGCGCGGGTAGCCCTTGCGGCCTTGCGTGAGGACAAGACAATGGCCGAGCTGTGCAAGCAGTTTGAGCTGCACCCCAACCAAATCAGCGACTGGAAGAACCAGCTGCTTGAGAACGCCGCCAATGTCTTTGGTGGCGTCGTCGGTGTTGAGGCTCCGGTTGATCTGGTCCCGTTACACGCCAAGATCGGCCAACAGGCATTGGAGCTGGATTTTTTAAGGCTATGTCATCGTTAACTGTTGAAGCGACTTGATGCCAAGAGAAGCCGCTAAGAACGCAGCAGCAGAGTTGGTGTCATTGTTTCTATCCAGATACCTGCGCCAGCCCAGATAGTTTGCGAGGTGGCAGGTTGCCACACCGTTGAAACGGCGCATCCAGGTTTTGAGTCGGCTGCCATAAGCGTTGACGTTTTGCACGTGATAGACCCCAGCAATAACCCGAATACCCGCAGCCAAATTGACCGGACGGTGGGTGATGCCGATTTTGCGGGCAACGCCAACCATCGCCCTGCTGCCATCAGTGCACAAAATAGCGTCACTGGCCAGTATCGGTTTGAGGGCCTCAACGAGGTGCTGCCTGTCGTCCTTCTCCAGAATGAAGTCAGTTGTGCTGCCTGCCCGATCACGGCAAATCAATACAGGAATCTGTTCATCAGACAAACCGGGTTTTGCTGCCTTGCTGCCACGTTTGCGCGCTGCGCGCGGCATGGCTTTTTTCTTGCCCTTGAAGGATTCAAGAAAGAAGGCTTCGTCAGCCTCAGCAATGCCCACCAAGCTGGTCGGCTTGTTGTCATTGGGTCGAGCTAAAAACCGATGGCGCCAGCGAAATGCGGTGTTGCGATGCACTTCACAGGCTTTGGCGCTTTTACGCACGCTTTGCCCTTGCTCCATTTGCTGCGCGTAGTCCAGCCACTTGTCTTTTTTGCGCAATCGAGCCAGTGGTGTTCCCGTCAGCGCATTGAATGTGGCCTTGCAGGCCGCGCAGCGGTAGCGCTGCAATCCAGAGGCGCTGCCCCAGCGGGCGATTCGGTTGTCCCCGCACTTGGGGCACATGTGAGCCACCGCTAAACGAGCTTCGATCAAGGTGTTGACCGCCTGCACGTTCTGTATCTTGTCAAGGCGCTGAGCCAGAAGTTTTCTTTGGTGCGGTGTCAGTTTTTCAATCTCTGCCGTCAGTGCTTGAAATTCTTCTGTCTTCATCGCCACACCTATGTCGTTGATTTACATAGGTTTATTTATACCACCAGTTAACGATGACATAGCCTCAATTAATAGCGTTTTAGGTGCGCCATGGACGGGCGAGTCGCTGCGGTGCGTTGCGAGGGCGACGCCTTGACCCACGTGAGCGTGTCCCCTTGTTGCGGCTGCTCAATGGGTTCGGTAACTTCAATTCAATGAATTCGTCCAGTTCAGGCGGGGATTGTTTTTGCGTGGAAGTCTCTGTAATTCGGGCGATACCGGGTTATGGCGAGAAGCAGCTTTCTGGGGGTCCAGTCAACAGCACTTCCTCAAGCCATCGTCCAGAGCATCAAATCTCACGTGCGAGTGGGTGGTGGGGGGGCAAGGTGATCGCCATCGCATCGATACAAGAGTTGCCCGGCTTGACTTTCGGCAGATCGAAATTGTTAGGTTTCCCAACGAGGGCGGCTCAATCACTTTTCTACGCGATATTTGTTTCCGCTATCGATACAAAATGATCGAAAAAATAGATGCTGCATAATTTGTACCAAAGTGCAACAAAACAAAAAAATTGCAAGGGAAACAATGCCAATTTATAAAAAAATTACATTTGGGTTGTTGGTGGCAGCAGCCATCAGCGCGCAAGGGCAGGGGATGGTCACCTCTGCCATGGGAACACGGGTCGTGCTGAAGGCCTACGCCGATGCCGATGGCAAAAGCGAGCTTGCGCTGCTCAATGTGAAGGACATCACCTTCCCGTTAAAAATTTTTGAAATCTCTGAGACTGGGTTCATTCACGTCAAAATTTCGAGCCAAGATGTCTGGCTCGATCGCAAGCAAGTTCGTATTCCACCAGAGACCTTAGTGGCTTCATGCCTTACCGTCGACCAAGCGAACGCCAACTTGGTGACGGCTGGAATCCGCGGCGCAAATTCAGGCTGTAAATAAGGCAATTTTGCAGAGATTTTGTCCGTAGATCGGTCGCTAGGGGTACACGCATGTCAGTTGCATCTTTCTCCCATCGCCTTAGAGCGCATCGGGCCATTCTGGCGGCAGCGGTTATTTTGCCGCCTCTGTGGTTTTCTACCGCTAACGCCGAAACCTCCATTGATAGTGTTCCGCAGGTCACTGACGTAGCGCCCGCTTCCGCGAGTCGCTTGGGTACTGGCATCGGCGGATTCTTCAATAGTCTGGGGAGCAGCATTAACCAGGTTGTGACGGGTGGGCGTGACAAGCAACAAATATTGGAACTTGTCCCAGGCACGTATCAAACTTCGAACGAAGCCATCGGAGAAGTGAAAGATATTGATGAAAGTCGTATCACTCGGGGCGTACTGTCTGTTCCGAGTTTTACGAATTACGCCAATGGTGTGCTGGAGCGTCTAAAGACTGTAAGCACAGTCGAAAAAGTGACTGGTCAGGTGATTGTGGTCGCAAACGACCAGATGGACGCTGGTTCCACCGCAGACGGCAACATCTATATTTCCAGTGGCTACGTTCGGGAATTAAAAAATGAAGACCAACTGGCTGCCTTATTGGCACACGAGTTGTCGCACGTACTTTTAAGACACCACGACTCCAATGCATTTAGCCGGGTGCAAAAACAAATCTCGTCCCTGACTGGAATGGGAATGAGTTTTCGCAACGCCATTGATAAGTCAACTGGCGGTGTCGCAAGTAATGTCCTGTCACAAGATCAGCAGAAGATACTGCATCAAATGGAGTTAATGATTAGCGTCACTGACATTGCGCTGAGTCCCGCTTGGGGTCGTCGACAAGAAGCAGAGGCGGATCGACTGGGAATGGACTTGATGATCAAGGCCGGCTACAGCTATCAAGAAGGTTTTATTCCTTGGCTGGAAGCGGTGGCCAAGTGGGATGCGGCTCAGGAACAGAAGAAAGCTGAGATTCTCCAGTCCCAACAGCAGTCCATGCAAGCGCTGATCAGTAATGGCAAGCTTGATGAATCCCTCAAGCAGGGTCTTGACTTCGCGTTCAATGACATCAAAGGCCAACTGTCCAAGAGCCACGAAGGTGGGGACAAACGTTTGGGTGACATTGATGCTTACTACATCAAGGCATATAACGAAAAAGTTCCGCAAGTTGCGCCTACCACCAAGCCGTTCGAGCAAGCTAGAAACATGCCGGATGTGAAGTCTGTTTTGGCTGACTACAGCAAAGTTTTTGAGGCACGTAGTTTTGTCAGTAGACAAAACTACGTCGATGGGCAAGCCATATTGAGGCCCTTGGTGGGAACAAAATCGCAAATTTCGGGGCACGCACTGCCCAATCAACTCATGTTTGAGGTGCTCAGGGGGCTGGGCCGAAGCAAGGAAGCTGAAGCCTATCTTGCCAAGAGCCTGCAATCAAACAACTCGGTTTGGTCGGTCTATGACTCTGCCGCCACCTACTACAAAGACCAGGGCAATACTGCGGCGATCGCCAAGGTGGGACAGGACGCATTTAGGAGGTTCTCCGGTGCACCGTCAGCCTATCCAAGACTAATCGCACTTTATAAACGCAACGGTTTAACCGAAAACATGAACTCGGTGGTGACCGAATGCGCATTGAAGCAGGCCGACAAACGTGATCAGTGTTTGGCAGCCGCTAAGTAAACAACATGCATCCAAACTTGCGACTCTCCTCTGAGCGTCCAACCTGGCTGTGGCATCTGTACGTCGTGCTCATGACTCTGGTTGTTGGTCTTTTTCTGGCCTGGCTGTCGAACAAGCTTCTGATTGAAGAAGTCATAAAAAGAGCGACCACCCGCATTTACGCTCCACTGTTGTCATTGAATTACCCGGTTGCTGGACAGCGGGCCATCACTGTCATGACGCTTGACGATACAGACCTGAAGGAATATGGATTGAACTGGCCGGTGCCATTGGATTATTACCAACGCCTAGTGGACGGCGTTGTCAAAAGAAATCCAAAGGCTATCTTCTTGGATGTTCTGTTTTTGGATGACAAACCAAAGAGAGAAGTCGAGAGCCTAATTGGAGCCGCCTGCCGTGCCACCGACGCGGGGATTCCATTTTTTTTGGCGACGTATGCGCTTGAGTCACTTGGCTCAAATACCGAGCGGCAAATATTCGCAGCGAGAACGGCTTCTGGCGTGCCATGCGTGATTGCAGCGAGAGCCAACGTTACCCCGGATACGCTGGACCAGTCGCAGTGGGCCTATCCGCTGCGACCCCGCTATGCCGACGAAGACAAAGACAACACTGCACTACCAGACTCAGTAGCCCTGAGTCTGTATTGCAGACTTTACCCAAGCACTTGTCCAGTCAATGCAGAAGTGCCTCTGGCGCTTATTTGGGCAACCAAAGCCGCACCAACAAATGCCGCGACCATGGTAGTTCGGAACAAGCAAGGCAGTCTGACACCCGTGTGCAGGGATAGTTGGAATTGGTGGGAGGTGATACCTGGGGCGGTGTTGTTCCGTCAAATCGCGAATCTTCCTATGCTTCCACTTTGTCCTTACAACCAAGTGATACCGGTCAGGGCATTCAAAAATTTTGGGTTCACGGCGGATCAACTTAACAAAGAATTGAATGGGAAAGTTGTCCTAATCGGCGTTGACTTGAAGTCGATTGGTGACAACTTGTTTTCACCTATACATGGCAGACTTCCGGGCGTGCATGTGCACGCCATGGCTTTGGACAATCTGATCTCATTTCAAGGGAAATATCGAGAGAATGGCGACTTTGAATGGCATGAACTCTGGCATTCATCTGCAAACATTTTCATTTTCCTGAGTTTGCTGCTGACTGCATCGGTGATGGTGCCGTGGAATCGGTACAAAGAACATCTTTCGGCTAGCACACTCTCAAGCAAGTCGACACCAAATGCTGCCGCCAATTTTGGAAGTAGAGCTAAGTTCTTCATGGTTTTGTGCAGCCCATTTATGTTGATTTTGGGTGGTCCTTGGTTTGGTGCGAAGAGGAAGCCTATTTTTGAAATCCTATTGCCTGGCATTCACCTGCTCGTTTATTTGTTACTAGGCATCATCGTTTTCTATTTGGGGTATTACGTCTTTCTGCAGGGTCCGTTGGCGATAATTGAATACGTGATGTTTCCAGTCATGGCTCATTTTTTACACATGGGTGAAACCATCGCCAAGCGCTCAAGAAATCTCTGGGAGGCCTTGTACGCCAAAGAGCCATGGGGTCAATGGGCGCTACTCAATGCCAAAGAACCACACGAGTAGTGAACACATTTGAAGCCCTATTTCCGTGTTCCGTTCTGTTAGGCGCTTAAGTGACTGTTGATACGGACGACCTTTTTCGGAATGTCCGAGCAATTTGGGTCCAGGGGAATGGTTTGGAATTGATGATGTGATACGCGTCGTACTCGTCAATGGCGCTGGCCAATTCAGCCACACTGGTGAGTACCGCACGTTGAGCGCAGCGAACAGTGTGGTTGTGCCATAGCGCTTGTAGTCGTGTGTCATGTTCGGTATTCTGGGCGACCGTGACCGATTTCCGGATGCAACAGGAATGGTTGGTCACAATGCCGGAACGGAAAACGGAAAACGGAAAACGGAAGCGTGTGATGCTGTGTGGGTCCGACCGGGGCTTGGGCACCTCGTTCCCTTGGTGCCAACTACGCTGCCACTGCCCCTTTGCACTGCGGTCCGGCGACGGGGCGGGTCAGGTCGGTGGCGTGATTCGCCAGCTCGGCTGCCAGCAGGTAGACCTGGCCGTCTTCCACCTTGACAGCGAACTTGGGTGTGCAGCCTTCGTCCGGCGCGCTGGCTTGACCGTTGCACAGGCCAATGGTCCAGTTGTGCAGTGGGCAGGCCACGCTGGTTCCAAACACAATGCCTTGTGACAACTGGCCGCCTTTGTGCGGGCAGCGGTCAAGCAGGGCAAACACCTCGGCTGAGTCGTTGCGGAACACGGCAACTTCCAGACCTTGCGCACGGGTCACGCGGCGGGCGCCCAGCACAGGGATGTCTTCAACACGGCAGATCAGGGTCCATTCGGTCATTTCGCTATTCCTTTGATAGCTGCCTGCGCTTATTCAACAAGCGCGGGAGCAGGTTTTTGTGAAAAATCAGGTTTTGAGGAACGAGTAAAGTCCGGCCACGCTGTCCATCACGGACAACAGGTTTTCGCTGGCCACAAACACTTCGGACATGGCCTTGTTGGTTGCCGTGCTTTGGTTCATGTTTTTCAGCGCGGTGTCAAAAAACACCCACTGCGCGTCGGCCAGTTGCAGCTCGTCCTTGATGCGAACAGTTGCCTCGGGCGCGTTGCGCAGGATGGCCATAGCGCCGATGAACTCGCTGCGGGCGAGGCTGACCTCTTGCGC